>CAYSGA010000216.1:0-4269 GCA_964430165.1 uncultured Eubacteriales bacterium | reverse complement strand
CTCACCATTACGACCTGGCTCTGGCCCTGTGCCGGAAGGCCGTCGTCCTCGGCGACGGGAAAGCGGCGGTGTTCGAGGATATCCGGGCGCTGTTCGAAGACCGGGCCCAACTCGACCTCTGGGCGCTGCTCTAATTCAGTACCAGGTTAACCGTTTCCATATTTAGAAATCGGGGAATGGATAACCTGGTACCGATTAGAAATCCAGCTTGAAACCCGCGTAAATCTGGCCGTCGTCGCGGAAGGCGCCGAACTTCGTCTTCTCCCGGTCACCCGAGACGCAGGCGAACGCCCCGAAAACGACGTTGAGGGCATCGGCGATCCGAAATTCCGCCTCCGGCATAATGACGAAGGCGGCCCCGTTGGACGTGTTTTCGTACAAGCCGCCCATCTTCAGCTTGACGGTGTCCCGGGCGAACTTGTACTCCACCCGTCCGAGGACGTAGTTTCCGGGCTCGCCGTAGAACATCCCGGGCCGGAAGCCGAGCGTCTGTTCCGCCGCTTCGCTGTAATCCACCTCATCAAAAAAGCCGTGGAGAAACTGGATGTTGGCCGACAATCCGCCGCCGAAATTGTAATCGGCCCCAAGGACGTATTTCCAGAAACCCTTTTCAAAAAGCGGGAAGGTGATCGCATACATGACGGGAACTCCGTCGAGAGAAGTGGGGAAAGAAATCGAACCTTCGACCTTCTCGGGAACGACGTAAGCCGCCTCGGCCCAGTATCCGACGCCGCCCGCCTCGCCGGCCAAATCCAGTCCCCAGATCCCGGCCTTCGGATAATAGAAAATCCCCGAACGGGAAAACCTCGTCGCCCTGACGGATTTTAAATAAGGCAGAGAGAGGTTGCCCCAGTAATAAGACAGGCCGAGGTCGACGTTGAACGGCCGGGCGGCGACCCGGACTCCCCAGGCCGTCTTCGCCGCCGTATCGTCCCAACTCTTTTTAACGACGATGCCATCCATGGGGAAAAATTTGTCCGCCAGGCCCGCGTACCCGTACGGCAGGGGCGAAACCTGGTTCTGCAGAAGCCAGACGAGCTGGATCTTGACGGAAGCGCCGGGGAAATACTCGAGATTTATTCCCGTTTGAGGCCGGCGTTCGAAAAAATAGTCCGGGTCGAACGACAGGAAATTGGCGAAATCGATGGGGTTAAGGTTGTCGACGACTCCGACCTTGTCGGCCGTCCCCCAGGAAATCCGCTGCTTCCCGGCAGTCAGGTCGAGCCCCTTGGCCAGGAAGTCGGCGACCTTGACCCAGCCCTCGTAAAGCGACAGTTCGAAATGCTCCGAGGATTCGGGCGAACCGAGGAAGGCGGACTCGGGGAACTGGCCGGAGTCGATGAGGTCGCCCGGGAAGGAAAACGCGTCGAACCGCACTCCGTAGCTGACTCGGTCGTTGACGTTGCCGGCGAATTTCAGGCGGACCTCGGCCCGGCGGAAGGCGAATTTCCCGGCGTCATGGGTGAAAAAGGTTCCGTCGAGATTGTCGGCCGCGTACAGAGAGGAAAACAACCGGACCCGCCCGGTGATTTCGGGCCCGGACGAGGCGGTTGTCTCTTCGGCCGGCGAAACGCCCCAAGCAAATAAAAGAAGAAAAAAGACGACAAGCGTTTTTTTCATCCCGGCCTCCTCAGCCCTGAACTTTCCGGACGAGGTTGCGCTCGGTGAACACCTCGGCCCCGACGCCCTCGTTGACCTTCACGCCCTTCAGTTCCATGGTCGTGCTCGAATTTTTCTTGTGGTCGGTCATCTTGATCAACGTCGGGATCCAAAAATTCTTGACCGGGGTGAAGGTCTGCTCGGCGGTCTTCCAAAGGCGGCCGCCGTCGTCGTACAGCTCGGTTTTGACCGGCATCCCCCTTGCCTTGTCCACGGTCATAACGATTCGGGCGTACGTCTTATCGGACCCGGGCTTGCGTTTGAGCTCCAACACCCAGGCGTTCGCGGTCTCCTCCTTGAGCGTCGGGTCGTAGGATTGGGCGAAATCGCCCGTTCCCAGGTCGTCGTAGGAAAAATCCGAGCTCATGAACGAATCCTTCCGATTGGACGAGGCGATCCGGCGGGTCCGGTGGAACTCGGGCAGGTAGATGTACATCGTGTCGTCGCTCAGGACGAGGAACCCGACGTCGCGGACATCGGCCGGCGAGACGAACTTCATGAGCCGGTCGTCGTCTTTGCCGAGGTTGTTTCGGGTCCAGGCCCGGATTTCGCGGACCTTGACCGAACTTCCCTGGGTGATGGTCATGACCATATTCGACTGCATGTCCGTGGGGGCCAGTTTCCCGCCGGACCGGTCATCGACGCCGGTCAGGACGGAGGCGGCATCCTCTCCGGCGATCATCGAACCCGCGACGGCGAGCAGAACGACAAACGAAGCGATGATGAGATGCGTGCGTTTCATATTCAACCTCCATTAATCTTCTTTTTTGACCCGGAGCACCCTGGGCCGGACGACAAGCAGGGCGGCCGGCAGAAGCGTCATGGCCCCGATGAAGCACAGCAGCATCGAGAGGACCATGATGCCGCCGAAGCTCCGGAGCAGGACGAGGGACGAGAGAAGCAGCACCGAGAACCCCGACATCACGGCGGCCGTGTTGGAGAACATCGCCCGGCCGCGCTCGATGAACGTCAGCCGGATGGCTTCGGGCAGCTCATGACCGGCCCGGACCTCCCCGGTGACGACATAGAGAAAATGGATCGTGTAGTCGATGCCCACCCCGATGGAAATAGACCCGGTGAGCATCGTCGCGTAGTCGAGCGGAATACGGGCGAATCCCAAAAATCCGTACATCACGACCGTGGCGAAGGCGATCGGGAGAACGCTCAACAATCCCAGGACCACGCTCTTCCGCATGAGAATCATCAGAAGCAGCGTGACCGCGAAGGCCAGGAGGATCGACATGATCTGGGAGCGGGACAGGAACCCGGCAAGCTTCGTCAGCATGACCGGGTAGCCCGTCTGGTCGGCCCGCTCGAAGACGACGGGCTCTGCCCCGGCGGGAGCGAACGAACCAGGAATCACGGCCAGGTTGTCGACGAGGTCGAAGAGGATCGACGCAGCCCGTTGTTCGAACCCGGCCGACCCTTCGGGAAGGACCGCCCGGAGTTCCTCGCGGAGGGCCGCTACCCGCAGATTTTCGCGGGTTTCGCGGACCAAATAGGCCGCCGTCACCGCCGCGTCCGCGACCAGGTCCGCATCGAAATCGGCGGGCCTCAGGTATTTTTTCAAAACGCCGGCCGCCTTCGCTTCCGGAATTTCGAATTCCGGAGACGCGGCCGCAAGGTCGAAAAGCCGCCGGGAAATCGCTTCCAGTTCCGCCGGCCCCGCCTCAAAAGGGAAGGCCGGCGAAAAGCAATACGCCCGGATTTTTTCCGCGACCGCCCGCCCGGCCTCGCCGGTGGGGAGGGGCTTTTCCAGTCCGGCAAGCAGGGCGCTTTCGATCCGCCCGGTGGCGGGAGCGGCTTTTTCCAGGTCTTGAGCGGCCCAAGACAACTCCTCCGCCAGGAAACCGGCTTCCGCCTCCCGGACGGCCTCCTCCTCTTGCGGCGAAAGCGTATTCATTTCAACCTTCACGGGCCGGAGTTCCGCTTCGCTCCGGAAGTATTCCTCGGCCCGGGCATAGAGGGCTTCGCTGAACGCGGTCGACGAGTCGGAAATCTTGGCGAAAACGAGCGTTTCCCGACCGTCGGGGGTGATCAACGGCGTGAGTTCGTTCCGGCCTTCCAGAAACAGCCAGAGGTTTTCGACAGCGGCTTTCGTTTCCGGGAGCGCCCGCCGGTCGTTCATCTGGTCGTTGAGCTCCTCAAGAAGGTCGGGAACTCCCAGGGGCTGGTTCACTTGCGGAAGGCCCGAAAGAAAACTCTCCGACCGCCGGATGAGGCGGAGCCGGGCGGGGTTGCGGATATCCTCCGCTTTGAAATAAAACGACTCCGGGTACGCGCCCTTGAAATGTTTGTTGGCCGCGTCCATGGCCTTGCGGGGCATGGAGTTTTTGGTATAGAAACCGGCAAACCCGACTTCGCGATAAACCCTCGGGATGCCCAGAAGACCGATCACCATAAGGACGGCGAACACGGCCAGGGTTCGGCCGGGCTTGCGGACGACCCGCCGGGCCGCCCCATCGAGGAACCGGGTCAGCCCGCGGCCGGCCGAAGCCGAACGGATTTTCCCGAAATCGACCACGGCGGCAAGCGCCGGAAGGAGGGTCACGGCCAAGACGACGGCGAAGAAAAGCCCGATGGCCGCGAAAACCGGCTGGGCAAAAACAG
>CAYSGA010000215.1:0-4287 GCA_964430165.1 uncultured Eubacteriales bacterium | reverse complement strand
GCGCGTTGACGACGAGCTCGTTGATGATCAGCCCGCAGGAGATTGCCCGGCCGATGTCGAGCTTGATATTCATCGCCTCAAGACGATATCTGATGCGGCCGGCATCAATCCTCAAGGATGCGAAGAGATGAACGACCATATCGGCGATGTAGTCGGAAAAATCGACCTGGGTGAAGTCCCCGGACTGGTACAGTTTCTGATGGACAAGGGCGATGGACTTGATGCGGTTCTGGCTTGCGTTCAGGATATCCAGGACTTTTTTGTCCTTGACGTGATGCGATTGGAGACGGAGCAGGCTGGAAATGATCTGCATATTATTCTTCACCCGGTGGTGGATTTCCCGGAGCATTACCCCGCGCTCTTCGAGAGCCGCCCTGAGATTCTCCTCAATTTTTTTACGGTCGGTGATGTCCTGGTTGACGCCGAAAGTCTTCACGGTGCGTCCGTGGGCATCTTTGATGACAAAGAAACGCACCGTGATGGTGCCGACCTCTCCGTCGGCATACAGAATACGGTGTTCAATCTGGCGGTTGTAATTCGGATCGCTGGTTTCGATAGCCGCCCGGCTCTCGTCTCCCACGACGGCTGCATCTTCGGGATGGCAGAACCTGCGCGCGTAATCCGCCGAGGACATCTGGTAGCCGCCTATCTCGGCGGCCGTGGTCCGGAAAATTCGGTAGAAGTTGTCGTTGAACGTGAAGATATCTTTGTCCACATCGTACTCCCAGTGGCCGGCCCGGGCCATCTGCAAGGCGTTGGATAGGCGGGCCTCGCTCACGCACACCGCCTCCTCCGCCAGCTTGCGCTCGGTGACGTCCATTGATACGCCGATGATGCCGATGGCTTCGCCCTTCTCGTCGAAGTCAGGGATCTTGCTCGTGTTGACCCAGCGGAAACCCGTTTCCGTGGGCCAGCCTTCATCATAATTAAGCTTCGGCTTTCCGCTATGGATGACCTTCAAGTCATCGTCCAAAGAGGCCTGGGCCTCTTCCCGGGAATGGAGGTCGTACAAGCTGACACCCTCCAATTCCTTTTTCGTCTTCTTATAGGCATCGGCCATGTACTTGTTGACGCGGATGAAGCGGTTTTCGGTGTCCTTGTAGAACACAAGCCCGGGGATGCTGTCGATGATGATCTCAAGCTCGCGGGATAAACGCTCCCGCGATTTGGTCTGGTGTTGCAACGTCTCCGACATTTTGTTGAAGGCTGCGCCGAGCACCCCGATCTCGTCGCCGGCTCGGATGTCGGTCCGCGCGCTCAGGTCGCCGCCGGCCATACGGTCCACGGCGCCGCTCAGGGCAAGGAGGGGCCCTGATATCGAGCGGCCCATGACCAAGGACAAGGCGAAGACCCCAATGAGTGCGCCGAGTCCCAGGAACACGAACAACGGGGTGAGCGCACGGACCGGCGCAAGGGATTCGGACTCGTCTATCTTGATGACCAATCCCAGCCGCAGCAACGGTATATGCCGCCATGCCGCGAGAACCCGTACGCCACGATAGTCCGGATACGCTCCACGCCCGCTCTTCCCGTACACGGCTTCTTGGGCCGGGATTGTGGCCTTCGTTCCAAGCTCGAGTTTTCGCGTGAATGCGGCGCCGGGGTCGTGGCGCGTCGGCGCCACCCAGATGGTCTCGCCTTCCCTCGAGGTGACGATGCTGGTTTCTCCGGTTTCTCCCAGGCCCGCGTAGTCCCCGGCAATCTCGTTGATCGCCGTCGCGGGCATCTGGATGGCTACAACCCCGACGAACAGGTCTTCCTTCCTGACAGGAGCGGCAAGAAAGGCCGACGGTGCACGGGATGGTTCATAGGGCCGGGTCTCGGATATCACCACCCTGTTCTCCGCGCTCGCGAGGGCGAACACGCGCGCCAGTTCTGTGTCATTGAATCGTCCCGTGCGCAGATTCGTCCCCAGGTCGCGTTGCTTCCCCAACGTGAACACCACGTCGCCGGCAGGACCGACCAGGATGAAATCGTAGAACTTCTTCTTGTCGGTCAGGGCCGTCATGAGGAGGGCGTACCGCGACTCCGCGACCAGGTACCCGGGGGCATTCAGGCCGCCGCTCGAAAACGCGCGGGTGAAGTCCTCCAGGGCGTCCGCGACCGCCGGCACTCGCGCCAGCATGGCGACGTCGCCGTTTCTTTCGGCAAACGACCGCTCAAGCCGATCGGCCCGCTCCTTCGCCAAGGTCTCCAGCCTGTACAAAATCATAGCCTGAAGCGTACTGGACATCTGGCGATAGGCAATGAAACCGGCGATGGCCAGAGGAATAAAGGACGCCACAAGAAAAAGAACCACCAGCTTGTTGGCGATCTTCATCTTCACGGCCTTTCCTTTCCGTTTCATGCCAAACGCCTCCCCGCAAGTCCGGCGATGCCCGGGCTTAAATATAATTTGCCGGCGACTATGTTCTTGATAGCGGCGGTCAGCTCTTCCGAGGTCCGATTCAAGAGCATATAGCCGTTGGCGCCGGAATGGATGATCCGTAAAGCCAGCCGGGAATCATTCTGATCTGATACCGCCAATATTTTGGAGTCGCCGAACTTGATACGGATGGCCGCTACTAAGGGGATCATATCTGCGTCAAGCCGGCTCATCTCCGCGATAACGACGTCCGGAGGACGCTTGAGAGGACTCCCGGCCATGGCTTTATCGAAATCCATCCCGCCGACCGTTTTCCAGGCGGGATCAAGACCGACGATACGTTTGAGATGACGACAAACCTCTGCATTTTTACCGAGGATCCTGATTTTTAAAGACATCTCGGCCTGCGCTTTCTTTCTCCTTTTTGGGAGAAGCCACCCTCTTTTCCTTGTCTATGATCCCTCGGCGCAGCGCTTCCGACAATCCCCGAAATTCAGGATTTTGGGGTTTGGAAATCTTTATCCAAACTATTCGTCGAGAGGCGTCATCCCTTCCCGAACGGCGTACTTCGTGAGTTCGGCGATGCTCCGGAGGCCGAGTTTGTCCATGATATGCTTGCGGTGCGTATCTACCGTCGTCACGCTAAGATGGAGGCGTTCCGCGATCAGGCGACTGTTTTTGCCTTCGGCCAGCATTTGGAGGACCTCGCGCTCGCGGTCCGATAGCGGCGACTCACCCCCGGGGTAAGACTTGGTCAGGAGTTTAATATAATCCGCGACTATCAGGTCGGTGATCTTCGGGCTGATGTAGATCCGGCCCGCCGCCACCGTCCGAATGGCTGTGGCGACCTCTTCAAACGCCGACCCTTTCTGAACATACCCCGCCGCGCCCGCCAAGAGCATTCGTCTCACGTATCTTTTATCCGCGTGCATGGAGAGCGCGATCACTTTGACTCCCGGGGACTCGGCCCTGATCCGGCGTGTCGCTTCGATACCGTTGAGATCCGGCATGGCGATGTCCATCAAAACCAAATCGGGCTTCAGATCCCGCGCCATGCGCGCGGCCGAAATACCGTCGACCGCCTCTCCGACAATCGTTATTCGGCCTGACTTTTCGAGCAGCATCCGAAGACCTTCTCTCATCAGCTTGTGATCATCCGCTAAGAGAATTTTCATGCAACTCAGTTCGCCGGCCTTTCTTCTTCCAATGGGACAGACAAGGTGATGCGCGTTCCCCAGCCGGGCTCCGACTGAAGCTCATACGACCCGCCCACCGCGCCGAGACGCTCGCGGACGCTGAACAGACCGAATTCGGCCTTTTCCGGTTGCCTCCCGGGAAGCGACATGTCGAATCCGACTCCATCATCCTCCACGACTACGAAAACCCGCTCCTCTCTCCGGGTTAGCGAAACGGTCAGCCGCTTCGCTTTTGCGTGCCTGACGGTATTCGACATGAGTTCGCGGACGCAGCGGAATAAAAGCGCTTTGATATCGGTGGAGAGAGGTTTTTTCACGCCGTCATCGCTGAACATAAACTCGATTCCGAAGTCTTGGCTGATCTTTTCTCCGGCCCACTCGATCGCCGCCTCCAGGCCCGGTTGGTGGAGGACCGGCGGGCTCAGCTCAAATGTCAGCGTGTGCGTCTGATCGATAGCCTTCTCCAGAAGGCCGCGGATCTGTTGAATGTCCTGCCTCCCGGATTTTGACTCCAAGACGCCGGAAATACTGCCGAACTTCATCCGGAGAAGGGCGAGAGATTGACCAATCTCGTCGTGCAGGTACGAGGCCAAACGCTTCCGTTCGCGCTCCTCAACAAGCAACAACTCCAAAGATAAGCCGCGCAGTTGCGACTCAGATTTGCGGAGCGCCTCCTCCGCCCGCTTGCGCTCGGTGATGTCGTGCAATATGGAGTGCGTCTGTTTT
>CAYSGA010000214.1:0-4293 GCA_964430165.1 uncultured Eubacteriales bacterium | reverse complement strand
CGTCAAAAAAACCGCCGGAGTTCTTTCCGGGGTCAAGGGATACGTCGATTTTCAAACGGGGTATTACGGAACGAGCGACCTCGTCCGGGCCGGTCTTTCGGCCGGCCTTCGGCCGACCGAGAAATCGTTCGTCGAGGCCGGATTGATCCGGGATCCTTGGGCCGGGCGTTTCACGTTTTCGCTCCAGGGAGGCTTCCGCCTGGGCCGGTTTGCCCCGCGGCTGGGGTTCATCGAGAACGAGCTCGGCGTCGGGCTCGATTACTCGGGCGGCGATCATTGGGGCTTGAGCCTCGAGGGGTTCGATTTCAACCGGGCCGAAAGCCCGCGTCTGCGGTTGACCGGGAAAATATTTCCGTCCCGGAACGTCTATCTGATGGCCGGTTCCGATGATTTCACCCTGGCCGGACGCCGGGAGTTTTTCTTCGGCCTCGGCCTGGCTCTCCGATGAAAAACAAATCCGTCTTTGTCTGCCAGGGCTGCGGGACGAAATCCCCCAAGTGGATGGGCCGCTGCCCGGCCTGCGGCGAGTGGAACACGATGGTCGAGGAAGCGGAGGTCGAAGAGGCCCCGCTGGTCGAACAGGCCTTCGCCCCGGCCGAGCCGATCGTTTACAAAGACGTAAAAAATCTGGCCAAGCCCAGGGTCCGGGTAAGAATCGAGGAGGTCGACAAGGTTCTGGGGGGGGGCGTCGTCCTGGGATCGCTGGTTTTGATCGGCGGCGAGCCCGGCATCGGCAAGTCCACCCTCCTTCTCCAAATGTCCCGCGATTTCGCCGCCGCCGCCGCTTCCGTCCTCTACGTCTCGGGCGAAGAATCGCTCGACCAGATCAAGCTCCGGGGCGAGCGCTTGGGGGTCGGCGACGGGCCGTTGTTTCTTCTAGCCGAAACGAACCTGGAGCGGATTTTGGCCCAAGCGGAGAAGCTGAAGCCCCGGGTCTTGGTCCTCGATTCGGTCCAGACCGTTTTTTCCTCGAAGCTTTCCTCCGGACCCGGGACGATCAGCCAGGTTCGCGAGGTTGCCAACCAGGTGTTCCGCTTCGCCAAGCGGAACGGGGTCCCCGCGTTTCTCATCGGCCACATCACCAAAGAAGGGTCGCTGGCCGGGCCCAAATCGCTGGAGCATATCGTCGACGTCGTCCTTCTTTTCGAGGGCGAACGCGACCACAGCCACCGGGTGCTGCGGGCGCTGAAAAACCGGTTCGGGCCGGTCTCAGAGCTGGCGATTTTCGAAATGACCGCGGCCGGCCTGGAGGCGATCCCCGACCCCTCGGCCTTCTTTCTCAAGGAAAGACCGAAAAACGAGTCGGGAAGCGTTGTCGTGGCGACGATCAAGGGGACGCGCCCCCTGCTCATCGAAGTCCAGTCGCTCGTCTCCCCGACGTTATTCGTTTCCAACCCGCGGCGAATGACGGTCGGCCTCGACCACTACCGGACGTCGATGCTCCTGGCCGTGATCGAACGCAAGCTGGGGTATACGTTCGGCCAGGAGGACATCTATCTCAACGTGGCCGGCGGGCTCGAGATCGGGGAACCGGCGGCCGATCTCGGCATCGTCCTGGGGATCGTTTCGTGCCTGATGAACCGCCCGGTGCCGACCGGCCTGGCGGTCTTCGGCGAGGTCGGGCTCAGCGGCGAAATCCGGTCGGTCGGCCAGGCGGTCGCCCGGGTCCGGGAGGCCGCCGCCCTGGGCTTCGGGACGATCCTTCTGCCGGAGGGAAACGCGGCCGGCCTGGCGAAGGAAAAAATCGACGGGGTCCGGTTGCTCGGAGCCCGGACGGTGCGACAGGCGGTCGACCTCGTTTTCTGATATGATACGATCCGTCGGACGGATCATCCGCTGAGGAAGGATTCGGTTATGGGAATTTTTCTTTTCCGGGTTTTCTTCGTTGCCGTGACCGCCGCGGCCGGTTATTTTGTCCCCCCTTTCGGAGCCGACCCGGTCCTTCCGGCCGTCATTGCGGGGTTCCTGGCCCTGGCGACCCTGCTGCTCGAGTCGCGAATTCGAAAAACGTCTTTCAAGGTCATCTGGGGCTCGGTCGTCGGCACGATCCTCGGCGTCGTCCTGGGCTGGATTCTGGGCGCGGCTTATCAATCCACGGCCGCCGACCCCCGCACGGCGTCTTTCATCCGCATCATGTTTCTCCTCCTTTTGCCCGCGGCCGGCTTCCTGATCGGGGTCCGGAAGTCGGAGTGGCTCGACCCGGCGTATCTCTTCCGCTTTTTCCGGGAAAAACAAGGCGGGTCGGTTTATAAAATCCTGGACACGAGTGTCATCATCGACGGCCGGATCGCCGAGATCTGCGAAGCCGGTTTTCTCGAAGGGACGCTGGTTGTGCCGCAATTCGTCCTCAAGGAATTGCAGACGGTGGCCGATTCCCCTGACGGGCTCAAACGCCAGCGCGGCCGCCGCGGTCTGGACATCCTCGACCGTCTCCAGAAATCCAAGACCGCCAACGTCATGATCACGGAGATGGATTTTCCGGAAATCCGCGAGGTGGACACCAAGCTCATCGAGCTGGCCAAGCGGCTCGAGGGAAAGATCGTGACCAACGACGTCAACCTGAACAAGGTCGCCCGGCTCCGCGGCGTGGCCGTCCTCAACATCAACGAAATGGCCAACGCCATCAAACCCGTCGTCCTTCCCGGGGAAGCCATGATGGTCTATCTCACCAAGGAAGGGAAGGAAAAGGACCAGGGCGTGGCCTACCTGGATGACGGCACCATGGTCGTTGTCGACAATGCCCGCCGCCTGATCGGCCACAACGTCGACATCATGGTTACCTCCGTCCTCCAGACGACGGTGGGCAAGATGATCTTCGGCCGGTACAACGACGAGGCCAAATGAGCCGGACCGCGGCCGTGATCGTTGCCGCCGGCTCCGGAGCGCGGTTCGGCGGGCCCAAGCAGTATGCCCTCCTGGGAGGCCGCCCCCTGGTCGACTGGAGTTGCGCGGCGTTTCAGACCCATCCGCGCGTGGACGACATCGTCCTTGTTTTGCCGGAGACGTCGGCCAAGGCGGACTACGTCCGGCGATTTCCCAAGATCATCGATGTCGTTTCCGGCGGCGCGCGGCGCCAGGATTCCGTCGGGGCGGGGGTGGAACAGCTGGATGGGCGGCATATGGGGTTGGTCCTTGTTCACGACGGCGCCCGGCCGCTGGTCCCGGCCGACGTGATCGACCGGGTGCTGGCGGCTGCGGAAAAAAACGGGGCGGCCGTTCCGGTGATTTGTTTCGAAGACACCCTGAAGGAAATCGACGGCGACCGCGTTGTCCGGACCCTTGAGCGGGGCCGCCTGGGCCGCGTCCAGACGCCGCAGGGTTTCGCCTATGACCTTCTCCGGAGGGCCCTGGCCGCGGCTTCCGAAGCCGGGATTTCGGGAACCGACGAGGCGTCGCTCGTCGAGCGACTGGGGGAAACGGTGGCCGTTGTTCCCGGCGACCCGAGAAATATTAAAATCACGACGCCCCTGGATTTAATCACCGCGGAGGCGATCCGGCATGAGAATCGGCCTGGGGTATGACGTTCATCGGTTAACGGCCGGCCGGCCTCTTTATCTCGGCGGCATCCGGATTCCCCACGACACGGGCCTGCTCGGGCATTCCGACGGCGACGTGATCATCCACGCCGTCATCGACGCGCTCCTCGGGGCTTCCGGGGAAGACGATATCGGGCGCCTGTTTCCCGATACGGATCCCGGCCTCAAGGACGTCCGGAGCGTGAAATTGCTGAAAGACGTCGTTTCACGCCTGCGGAAAAAGAGGCTCCGGGTCGATCACGTCGACGTCGTCGTCGTGGCCGAATCTCCCCGGCTGGGTTCTCATTTTAAAAAGATGAAAGATATTCTTGCGCCCCTCCTCGGCGTTCCCCGGAACCGCCTGGGGCTTAAGGCCAAGACCAACGAGGGGCTCGGCGATATCGGCCGCGGCCGGGCGATCGCCTCTTGGGCCGTCGCTTCCCTCCGCAAGTCTCCGAGCGGCCGTAAGGCCGAATAATCCTTTTTTAGGGAAGAATTCCCCTGCCTTCGCGTCTAATAGATGTTGGAGGCAAATGAGCGTGAACGCGCATGGACGAAATGACGCTGGTCGAGCTGTCCCGGAACGGACGAAGGGACGCATTCGAAACGCTGGTGCGCATGTATAACCGGAAGGTTTTTGCCCTGGCTTACGGCTTCGTCCGGGACCAAGCCACGGCCGACGATCTCGCCCAGGAGATTTTTTTAAAGGCCTACCAGTCGTTACCGTCGTTTCGGGTCGAGTCGGGGTTCGGCACCTGGATTTACCGGATTGCGGTCA
>CAYSGA010000213.1:0-4299 GCA_964430165.1 uncultured Eubacteriales bacterium | reverse complement strand
CTCGGTTTGGGCGGGTTGGCCGCCGTTTTTATCTTTTCCCGGGCGAAGTTTCCCGAGATCGGCCGGGCGCTCCAGGGCGCAAATTGGGTCCTCCTGGCCCTCTCGTTCTCCCTCCATGCTCTCGGCCTGCTCTTCAGCGCTCACCGCTGGCAGATTCTGGCCGGGGCCCAGGGCGACCTCATTCCGCTCGGCTTCCTGATGAAATCCTACCTCATCGGAAAATTCTTCAACACCTTCCTGCCGACCAGTTTCGGCGGCGACGTCGTCCGCATCTGGGACGGGTCGAAATATTCCTCGTCGGTCGTCAAATCGTCGGCCATCGTCGTCGTCGAGCGGATGACGGGCGTCATCGTCCTCTTCCTCTTCGCCCTCGTCGCCTCGCTCGGCCGCCTGGAAATGGCCGGCCGGGTCCCCTTCATCGGAGCGGCCATGGCCCTGGGGCTCGCCGGCCTGACCGCCGTCGTCGTGTTTTTCCTCCCGGCCACGGGCCGGGCGCTCCGCCGCGGCCAAGCCCATGGATTCCTCCGGAATATATTCGACAAGGCGCTTCTTTTTCGGGAAGCGATCATCGCCTACCGACATCATCCGAAGCCGTTTTTCCGGGCGATGCTGTGGGCCGTTCTTCTTCAGCTGAACGTCATCGTTTACTTCATCCTGATCGGGAAATCCCTCGACCTCCCGATCCCCGCTTTTGATTATTTCATCTTCATCCCGCTGGTCCTTCTCGTCCAGATGCTCCCGGTCACAATCAACGGCCTCGGGGTTCGGGAAGGCGCCTACGTGGCGATCTTCGCCACCTACGGGCTGTCCTCGTCCGCCGCCCTGTCCTACTCGTTCATCGACCTGGCCTACAGCCTGGTCATCGGCGCGGTCGGGGCGGCCCTCTATCTGACGCGAAAATGAACCGACGAAGGATCGCCGCGGCCTTAATCGGAGGGTGGTTTGTCATCACCGCCTTTTCCGTCCAACCCCTCCGCGGCCAGCAGGCCAAACAGACGGCCACCCCGTCCGGCCCGGCCGCCGAATACGAAAAACGTCTGACTGAGATCCGGAACGACATCAACCGGCTCCGGTCGAAACTCGGCGAAGAGGAAAAACGGGAAAGGACCGTGCTTTCTCAATTGGACCGGATCGCCGTGAAAAAACGGCTTCTCCGGAGCGAATGGAACCTTCTCCAGGTTCAATTGGCCCAGACCCGGGCCAACCGGGACGCCGTCGGAAAAAGCATTCCGGAAATGCAAAACGCCCTGGCCGCCGACCGGGAACGGCTCGTCCGCGTTCTCGCCACCCTTTACAAACACGGCCGCTTCAGCGTCGCCCGCTATGCCTTGGAAGCCCGCGACCTGCGGGCCTTTGTCGACCAGGTCCGGGCGCTCGAAATCATCGCCGACTCCCAGGACCGGGTCATCGCCGATTTTACGACCCGGCTGACCGAGTTGGGCCGGGCCGACCGGGAGCTCCGCGAAAAAGAAGCCGAGATCGCGGCCCTGACGAAACAATCGGCCGCTAAACAAACGGAGCTCGAGGCCGAGGAAAGGAAAAACAAGGCACTCGTCGCCCAGATCAAAACGAACCAAAAAACCTACGAGCAGACGATCGGCGAGCTCAACCAGCGCGCCCGGGAGCTCGAAAAACTCCTCCGGGACCTGGAATCCCGGCCGCACCCGACCGCGTTCCCCGGCCTTCCGTTCGTTGAAACAAAAGGCCGGCTCGCCTGGCCAGTCAACGGACGCGTCACCCAGGGTTACGGCCTCCAACGGGGCAGTTTCAACACGAAAACGGAAAACAACGGGATCGAAATCGCCCCGCCGGCAAGAGACCCGACGATCAGGGCGATCCACACCGGGAAAGTGGTCTACGCCGACTTCTTCCCGAGCTACGGCAATCTCCTCATCCTCGAGCACGGCGGGGGCTACCATTCGCTCTACGGCCACTGCGCCGAGTTTCTCGTCCGCAACGGCGACATCGTCGGGCCCGGAACGCCCCTGGCCGTCGCCGGCGATTCCGCCTCCCTTTCGGGCGTTTCTCTTTATTTCGAGATCCGTTACCTGACCAAACCCGTCGATCCCTTGCTTTGGCTTCAGCGAAGGTGATAGGATTCGTTTTTACGGAGCCAAAGACCCTGATGAAAATTCCCCGTCCCCGGATTATTATTCCGTATGCCCTGGCGACCGTGGCCGTCTTCCTGTTCCTTTGGACGCGTCCCCCTCTTCAGTCCTCGAAATTCCCCCCGGCCGAAGATTTTGACATTCTGGAAAGGGCCGTCCGGCACATCCGCGACGATTATGTCGAAGAGGCGGACCCGGGCCGGACGATGGAAGGCGCCTTCCAGGGGCTCATCGGATCGCTCGACCCGATGTCCGCCTACCTGAACGCCGGATTGATGGCCCGGGCGTCCTCTCCGCGCGTCGACCGGCTCTACGACGTCGGCTTGGCCGCCTTTAAGAAACCCGGGGCTTTCCCCGTCGTGGTCGGGGTCACCGAGGGCTCGCCGGCCGAGAAGGCCGGGATTCAAGCCGGAGACGTCATCAGCGCGGTCGACGATCGTTCCACGCTCGTCTGGAGCCACAACGAATTCCGCTTCGCCCTGAAAAACGCGGAGCCGAAACCGGTCAAACTCCGCCTGATTCACGAAAACGCGACGTCCGAAAAAACGGTCGACCGGTTTGCGCCGTACCCGGCCCCTCTCGCCTGGACGGCGGAAAAAGGGACGTCGGGAATCGTCCGGATTTTTCATCTTTTTCCCGGGACCGCGGCCGGGTTCAGATCCTCCGTCCTCCCGAAAGTCGCGGGCCGCAAGGAAACCCTCATCCTCGACCTTCGCGGCTGTCGCGAGGGAGAGATCGAGGAGGCGAGAATCCTGGTCAACCTCTTCGTGAAGAATCTTCGGGCCGGAACAGTCGAGAAAAAAGGCGGGGCGAAAACCGCCTGGGCCTGCCCCGCCGAACCGGTTCTGCCCGATATCCCCCTCGTTGTCTGGGTGGATCCGGCGACGATGGGTCCGTCGGAAATCGTCGCCGCGGTCCTGCGCGACCTCAAGCGGGCTTCCGTTGTCGGCACGACGACGGCCGGATTCGCGGCCGAGCAGCGGCTCTTTCCGCTCAAGACGGGAGACGGGTTACTCCTGACCGTCGGCGCATTCGTTCTCGCCTCGGGGGAGGACGTGTTCGAAAAAGGCGTCACGCCGGACGTCAAAATTGAACCGGGCCGGAGATCCCGGCAGGACTATCTCGAGAAAACGATGGTTTTGCTGGGCGGCCGCTGACCTATAAAACGGAAGCGTCCCACAACCCGGGGAAAATCGGACGCAGACCCGACCCTTCGGTCAAACCTCAGGTGAAAATCAGGCCTGGACCGACCGGCTGATTTCAGAACCCGAGGCCGGCCAGAAAGAGGATCGCGCCGTTTTTGACCTTGATATCTTCGCCCTCATACGCCATACAGTTGCCCAGGCCGAGCGTGTAACGGACGTCAAAAGTGAAGATATTGTTGCCCAGCGGCCACGCCATCCCGGCCCCGAAAGCCAGGCCGAAATCCATCCCCTTGGCCTCGTCAAGACTTTCCGAGTCGGATTCGTCTCCCACTTCCACATACGCGGTCGCCCCCACTTTGAGCGCAAGGGCGGGCCCCGCGAAAACATACGCGTTCATGTTCGTGCCGACCGGGAACGAATATTTCGCCAGTATCGGAATCTCAAGATAGGTGAGCCGAAAAACCGCCTTCGCGTCACCATCCAACCACTTCGTGCCTTTTTGAACAAATAACAATTCCGGCTGAACGGAAAAGTCACCCGAGATGTTGAAGGTCAGAAACCCGCCCAGGGCGAAACCGATCTTGGCCTCATTATCTTCGATATCATCACCGGACATGTTGGTGAGCGCCAAGCCGCCCTTGACTCCTTTGGCCGTGATTTGAACCGCCTGCGCTGGCAAAACGGTCAGCGCGAGAAACGAGAATAACACGCCGCAGACGACCAGAATTTTTTTCATGTAAAATCCCTCCCTAACGAATCGGGCCTGCCAAATATATCAATCCGGATCGGAAGAGTCAATTATAAAAGGGTTTGTGTGTCACGTCTTTTCAAGGCGCCACGCTAGTCCCTCCGGACTTCGAAAAGGACTGTGTTTTCGGCGATCTCCTTCAGGCTCCGTCCGGCCGTCCCGCGCGGCAGGATCCAGCAGTAGGATTTTTTTCCCTGGAAATAATCCATGGCGTGGGTGATGACCCGGCGCAGGGGAATGCTCTCCCGGGCGACCAGGTTCAGAACGATCATCAGCCAGTTGATCGAATAATGGCTGA
>CAYSGA010000212.1:0-4302 GCA_964430165.1 uncultured Eubacteriales bacterium | reverse complement strand
CGGGGGGTTCATCCCCCCGGACGATTGCCCGGGAAACGCCTCGGAGTTATTGTAATCCCGGTAGGACGCCTTCCGCGCCCTGACCGGGTAGAATAAGGAACGAATATGACTGCCGCCCGACAATCGATTCGGCAAGACATCAACCTGATGGAATACTGGGAGATCGTCTGGAAACGAAAGACGCTCGTTCTTTCCGCCCTGGGCGCCTGTCTGGCCCTGGTCGCGGTTCTGTCGTTCACCCAAACGCGTCGGTATACGGCGACCGCCCAGATCCTGATAGAAGATCAGGGATCGAGCAAATTCAACCTCCAGGAATACCTCAACGCCCCGACGAATACGACCGACGACTTCCTGGGAACATATTTTAACACCCAGTTGCGGATCATCCAGAGCCGCAGCCTGGCCGAGCGGGTCGTGAAAAAAATGAATCTCGGCTCCCGGGCCGAATTCCTGTCCGAGTTTGAAAAGGACCGGACGATGCTGGAGATGGCCAAGTACATCGTCACTTTCCGTTGGCTCCGGCCGAAAAGCAAGACGGCGGAAACGGATGGAGAGATCCCGACGGGCGTCGAGGCCGAGCCCTTGTACGCCGGCCATTTGCTGGTCAATTTATCCGTCTACCCGGTGCCGGAGACCCGGCTTGTCGAAGTGAGCTACGTCTCCCCCCACGCCCGGTTCTCGGCCGACGTCGTCAACACCCTGGTCCAGGAGTACATCGACTATTCCATCGATTCGCGCTCCGAGGCGACTCAGCAGACTTCGGATTTCCTCACGGAAACGATCGCCCAGCTCCGGCAGGACCTTGATGCCAAGGAGCGCCAGTTGCAGCGCTATTCCGAGGAGAAAAAAATTCTGCCGCTGTCCAACAAGGATTCCAACACCGCGTCCCAATACGCCTCCGCGGCCGGCGCTTATTCCAGCGCCCAGGTCGCCCGGATCGCCGCCCAGGCCAAGTATCAGGAACTCCAGAAGCTCCGGGTCGACGCCCTTCCGCAAAACGTCAGCGACCCGACGATCCAAGCCCTCCGGACGAATTATTATCAGGCGCAATCCGAATACGAGGAAAAGATCGCGACCACGTACACGCCCAGCCATCCGGAAATGATCCAGCTCCGGGCTAAGGTCGATACGCTGGAATCCCAGCTGAAAACGGAGATTAAAAAAGCCGTCGACCTGGCTTACTCCGAATATTCCCAGGCCTCGGGCAATGAAACCCGGTTGAGGGACATGCTGGAAAGCAAACGGACCGAGGTCACCCAGCAGAACAACGACTCCCTGTTTTACGCCGGCCTGAACACCGAGGTCGAAAGCCTCCGGTCGCTGATTTCCACCCTCACCGCCCAGCAGAAAACGACCCAGGTTTCGACCATGTTGAGCGGCCTGAAAACGAGCAACATCAAAATCGTCGACCGGGCTCTCGTCCCCGACAGCCCCTCGTCGCCGAACATCAAGCGCAACTTCATCGTCGCCTTCCTCCTCGGGCTCATGCTGGGCGTCGGACTGGCCTTCGCGGCTCATTTTCTGGACAACACGATTAAAAACCCGGAGGACCTGGACAAGCTGACCGGGCTTCCCTCGTTGGGCTTGGTCCCGCATTTTTCGCCCAATGAAACCGGCGGGAAAGGGGTGTACGCCTCACCCTACGGAGCCTCCGCCTCCCAGAACGCGGAGGCTTTGAAGGTCTCGGAAATCGAGCTCATCAACCATCTGTTCCCGAAAATTTCGATTGCCGAAGATTACCGGAACATCCGGACGTCGATTCTCTTTTCCCGGGTGGACAGCGACCAGCGGGTGATTGCCTTCACCAGCACCCAGCCCCAGGAGGGCAAATCGGCGACCATCTCGAACATCGCCATTTCGTTCGCCCAGATGGGCGAACGGGTGCTGGCGATCGACGCCGACCTTCGCAAGCCCAGGCTGCACAAGATTTTCCAGGTCCGTAACACCATCGGCCTGAGCGACGTCCTGACCGGGCGGGCCGATCTCGAGGAGGCCGTCCAGAAAACGCCGGTCGCCCACTTTTTCCTGCTTCCGAGCGGCCCGCATCCGCCTAATCCGGCCGAGCTGCTGAACTCCAGGAAAATGAAGGAACTGCTGGCCGTCGTCCGCGATCGTTACGAGATCATCCTCATCGACCTTCCCCCGGTCCTGGCCGTCGTCGATCCGGTGATCGTCGCGGCCATGGCCGACATGACGATCATTGTTTTGAAAACAGGCAAAACGACCCGGAAGCCGCTTCTGCGGGCGATCGACCAGCTCCGCAAAGCCAAAGCCCGGGTCGCCGGCGTGATCTTCAACGACGCCGATACCAGGAAAAGCACCTTCATGACTCCGTACTTTCAGTACGAGTATTACCAGGACGCAAACTTGGATGAGACGGCCCTCCAGAAAAAAGCCGCCAAAAAGGAATGAGCCGCCCGATGTGGAAAATCAGGATCCGGAAATTCCATGGACGGGCGAAACCTATCGACGCGCCCGGACCTTCGGGGAAGCCGCCCCGGGCGGCCCGGGATGAAGCGAACGACTCCGAAGGCTTGAGCGCCCGGGACCGCCTGGGGCGTAAAATTCTCGATTTCGGCCTCCTGGCCCTCCTGGTCTGGACGCCGCTGCCCATCGCCTCGGTGGAGGCGTGGTCGATCCTAGTCATCGAAATCGCCGCCCTCGTCCTTTTTTCCGTCTATCTTCTCCTGGACCGGAAGCCCCGCCCGAGTCCCAAGCTGCTTTCGGAGATGAGGCTCATTCGGCCGGTTTTTCTCGGCCTGTTCGGTTTTCTGGGACTCCAAATGCTTCCCCTGCCGGCCGGGATCGTCCGGATTCTGTCTCCCCGGGCTGCGGCCCTCCGGTCCCAATACGTTCCGGTTTCGGCCCAGGCCAAAACGGCCACGCTATCCCTTCTTCCCGGCTCAACCCTGGCCGCGACGTTGGAACTGCTGGCCTTTGTCCTGGTCGGTTTTCTGGTTCTGCGGACGGTGACCCACCGGAAGCAGATCCGCCGGATCATGCTGACGCTGGTCGGCGTGGGGGTTTTCGAGGCGCTTTACGGGATGTTCGAGCTGTATCGGAACCATCCGCGGCTCCTTTTTTACTCGAAAACGTACAGTCTGGATTCGGCCACCGGGACGTTCGTCAACCGCAACCATTACGCCGGCTACCTGGAAATGGTGATCCCCCTCGCCTTGGGGCTCATCATTTCCAGGTTCGACCTCTTCGGCGAGCCCGGAACGCCGTTCCGGGCTCGGTTCGCCCGGTTCCTCAACCGGGGCCTGGGCGTGAATCTTCTGCTCGGGATAGGCATCGTGGTTATGGCCGTCGCCCTTCTTCTTTCCAATTCCCGTTCGGGACTCGTCGTCCTGATGCTCTCCTTCGTTCTTATGTCCGTCCTCACGGCTCAATATTTCGGCCATACCCGGATGAACCAGAGTTGGGTCCGCCGCGTCATTCAAATCGCCGCCGTTTCCATTCTCGGCTTCGGCTTGTATATCGGCCTGGAAACCATGATCGGACGGTTTGCCGTGGACCGGCTTCTTCAAGACGGCCGGCCCCGATATTGGGGGGGGGTCATGACGATGATCGGGCAGTTCCCCCTCTTCGGCGTTGGTTTCGGGGCCTTCGGAAACGTTTATCAGGCCTACGATACGACAGGCATGGAATATGCCCTTGTTCATGCCCACAACGATTACCTGGAACTCCTCAGCGAACTGGGCGTCCTGGGTTTCGGACTGCTGGCTTTCGGGGTGGGATTAATTCTCTTCAAATCCTTCCGCACCTGGATGGCCCGGCGCCATCCCGAGCTCAAGGGACTGGCCCTCGGAAGCCTGGCTTCCGTGGCCGCAATCATGATCCACGGCCTGACCGATTTCAATCTCCAGATCCCGGCCAACGCTCTTGTCTTTTCCGTCATCCTCGCGCTGACGATGAAGACGGTCTATCACCGGAAAACCTGACATGATCAAACGCATCGGACTGGGAACCGGCCTTTTACTGGCGGGCGCGCTCTCGCTCTTCGTTTATTTGGGGGAGAGGGCGGGCGACCGGGCCAGGAACGCGGCCCTGGACGGAGGCGCGGCCGTCTCCGGGAAAACCGGCGGGAGTTTCCTTTGGCTGAACGACCGGGTGTATCACGCCCGGGCCAATAGTCTTTTCAAACAAGGCGTCGGTCGCCTGGGGGAAGCCGACCTCCGGGACGCCGATTTCCGCCTCGCCTACCGGAATTATCTTCGTTCGCTCGCCCTCAATCCGTTTTCTCCAACGGCCCACTTCGATTTCGGCCAGACTCTTCAATACCTCAACGCCCTCGATTTT
>CAYSGA010000211.1:0-4308 GCA_964430165.1 uncultured Eubacteriales bacterium | reverse complement strand
GCCGCCGCGCCGGGAATGTCGGTGACGTCGGCGGTGAAAAAATTCATCGCGATCCGGCCCCTCACCGCGGCCCGCTTCCCCCGGAAAAGGACATGGGCGGCGTTCGACAACCCCCGGTCATACCCGTCGGCGTATCCAACGGGGATAACGGCCAGACGCGTCGGCCGGGTCGTCCGGAACGTGCATCCATACCCGACGAACGCCCCCTTGGGAACGCGCCGGACCTGGGCGATTCGCGCTCGCCAGGAAAGAACGGGTTTGAGGACGAAAGGGTTCCTTTTTCGGAGCCGGCAGGACAGGTAGGTTTCCTTCGACGGCCAGAGTCCGTAAAGCCCGATTCCCAGCCGGATCATGTTGAATTGAGATTCGGGGTAGACGATTGCCGCGGCCGTGGCCGCCATATGCCTGACCGGAATCTTGAACCCGGCTTTCCGCACGAGCGCCGCGGCTTCGGCGAACTGGGCCAGCTGACGTTTCGGATACTCGAGCGAAGTCGTGTCTTCGATGTTGGCGAAATGAGAGGAGAGCCCTTCCATTTCAATTCCGGGAAGGCGGGCCAAACGCCGGACGAACGCGGTCAGGTCGGCGACCGGGAGGCCCTGGCGATTCGTTCCGGTCTCGACCTTGACGTGGACACGGGCCGTTTTTCGGAGACGGACCGCGGCCTCGGACAAATCCTCGGCCGTTCCCCGGTCGTAGATGGTGAACCGGAGGTCGTCCCGGAGGGCTTCCTCGCAACGGCCGGGAGCAACCGGGCCGAGAATCAGGACGGGCGCGTCGAGGCCGGCCGCGCGCAGGGCCGAGCCCTCCTCCGCAGAATGGACGCCGAGCCAATCGACACCCGCGGAGAGGGCGAGGCGAGCGGTCTCGACCAGGCCGTGCCCGTAGCCGTTCGCTTTGACGACCGCCAGGAGCCGGCGACGCCGACCGGCCAGCGCCCGGAACCGCCGGACGTTGGAGAACAAGGCCTTCCGGTCTATTTCGATCCACTGCCAGAAGCGGCCGTCACGTTTTTCAATCATGGAATATTCCCGCGCCGGCGACGTTCCCCGTCGGTCAGGCGCCGACGATCCCCTTTCGGACGGCGGCCAGGTCGATCAACCCGGCCAGGACGTCGTCCCGGAACAGCGTCTCGCCCCGCTCAACCCCCGTGGAAATCACGGCCGCCTCGGCTTCGATCCGGTCTTCAATGAACTTCAGGTAATCCTTGAATCCTGCGGGCAGGTCCCGGAAGTCCTGGAGGCCATGGACGGGCGTTTTCCAGCCGGGGACGGTTTCATACACGGGAACGACGTTCTCGAGGATCTCCGTTTCGACCGGAAAATCGCGAAGCGGCGAGCCCTTGTAAAGATAAGAAGTGCAGACCTTGATTTCCGGAAAGACGTCGAGGACGTCGGGCTTGGTCACAATCACCTTGGTGATGCCGTTGATCCGGCAGGCATAGGCGGCCGCCACGGCGTCGAACCAGCCGCATCGCCGCGGCCGGCCGGTCGTCGCTCCGAATTCGTCGCCCCGGCGGGCCAGGAGCTTGCCGGCGTCGTCGAGGAGTTCAGTCGGAAACGGGCCGGAGCCGACCCTGGTCGCATAGGCCTTGGTCACGCCCAGGACGGCATCGACCGCCGTGGGGCCGATGCCCAGCCCGGTGCAAACCCCGCCCGCGGTCGGGCTGGAAGACGTCACGTAAGGATACGTACCGTGATCGATGTCGAGCAGCACGCCCTGGGCGCCTTCGAATAGCACCGGCCGGCCCGACCGGATCGTTTCGTGAAGGAGGCGGGAGACGTCTTTGATGTAGGGCGCCATCCGGGTCCCGTATTCCGCGTATTCGGCGAAGATTTTCTCCGGATCGAGCGGTTCCAGGCCTCGCCAAGCGGCGATTTCGTTCTTGGCCGCGGTGTTGGCGAAAATTTTCTCCCGGAGGACGGCGGCGTGGCAAAGGTCCCCGGCCCGGATGCCCCGCCGGCCGATTTTATCCTCGTAGGCCGGGCCGATGCCCCGGCACGTCGTTCCGATTTTTTTCTCACCGAGGGCCGCCTCGGAGGCCCGCTCGAGCAAGCCGTGATACGGAAGGATGAGATGGGCCGTCCGGCTGACGGCGATCGATTCGTCCCGGATCGCGACGACGGACTTCAGCATTTCGAGTTCGTCCAGGAAGGCCCGGGGATCGATCACGACACCGTTGCCGATGAGGCAGAGCGTCCCCGGATGAAGGACGCCCGAGGGGATGAGATGCAGGACGACTTTCCGGCCGTGGAGATGAACCGTATGGCCGGCGTTATGGCCGCCCTGATAGCGGGCGACCGCGCCGAACGCCGGAGTCAGGAGATCGACGATTTTACCTTTTCCCTCGTCTCCCCATTGGGTGCCCAGAATGACGATGTTCGCCATGACGCGCCTCGCGATCATTAAAAATGAAGAGCCGCCTGGGCCCGGAGCGTCGACGTCCAGCCGTCCGCGCCCTGTTCCCGCCCGCGGTCAACCTCGATCTTAAGAAGGATGTTCGTCGCGGGAGAATAGGCGACGCCGAGCGCCCAGCTCGTCCCGTTGCGGGAAATCCCCGTCCCCGGGGCGTCCGGGCCGGCAAATCCCGGCCCGTGGAAAGGATCCTCGGCCCGGGAATATCGATAGGACGCGGCCGGCGTCCATGAACCCCACCGGATTTCGAGCTGGCCGAACCATCCCTCGGCCGTCCCCTCATCGAAGGGCGCGGGGTTTTCGATCGTCGCCAGGACGTATTCACCCAAGGCGCGGATGTTCTCCGTCGCCCAGGAAGCGTCGGCCCCGAGCACCGTGATCGCCCGCTCGTTGGCCGCGTCGGCTTTGCCCCGGTAATAGGATCCCCCCACTTCCAGAGACTTACTCAGGGCGACGCCCAGGCGTCCCCCCCAGGCCTTATTCCGGTTGTTGTCGGAAAATTGCTGGCCGGCGCCGAAGTCAGCGGCCTCGGCCAGGCCGTTTCCGGCGAAAAGGGCCGCGTTGAAATATCCGAACGTCGCTTCCGCCTCAAGCCCCAATTCCCGCCAATTCACCGGGAAGACGGTTCCGATCGGATCGGGGTCCGAAATCAAGGTGAGCTCGTGGGGCCTACGGGTCCGGTTGTATTTTCCGAAGGGGACGAGAATGAGCCCTGCTTTGATTCCGATGCCTTCGGAAAATGTGAATCCGGCCCAGGCCTGGGTCAGACCGACCGTCTCCCCCGGAACGAAGGTCGGCTCCAGGAGGAACGTCAGGCCCGGCGACAAGGACCCGGAAAAAAAGAGCCCGCCCCGGAGATTCGTCAGGCTCCAGGCGGTGGAGGGAAGGCCGGAGGGACCCCTGAGCACATCGAAGGAAAAATAGCCGTTGACGTTGACGCCGGCCGGGGCCTGGGCCGCGACGGGTGCGTCCCAGACGGCGATCAGGAGGACGACGGAAACGAATGTCTTTTTCATAGGCGTTTGAAATCAAAACCATCTTCAAGAATTTCCGACGTCCAGGCGGCAACGTTCCGGCCCGCGGCGACGGCGGCGCCGATTTCCGCGGCTCCGGTTTTCGTTCCCATCCAGATCGCGCCGACGAGGACGCCGTCCTTGAGGACGATTTTTTTATAGAGTCCGGTCTCGGGCCGGGCCAGCCGGATTTCCTCGAAGCCCGCTTCTTCCGGCCGGATGTTTCCCGCGGACAGGAGGGCTATATCCGAGACTTTCAACTGGTTGGACGGAACCGTGCCTCCATAAGTTCTCGCCCGGCCGCAGATATTCTCGGCGGCGGCCCGCGACTGGGCGAACGACGCAGGGATGATCCCGTACAGGCGGCCGCGATGCTGGGTCCCGTCCCCAGCCGCGAAAATATCCGCCGCCGATGTGGCCATTCGGTCGTCCACCACGACGCCCCGGTCCACGGTCAGTCCCGCATCGCGGGCCAGGGCCGTATTCGGCTTGACGCCCGCGGCGATGACGACCAGGTCGGCCTCCAGGCGCGACCCGTCTTTGAACCGAACGCCCCGCACTTCGGAATCGCCGATAATTTCCTCTGCGGTGACGCCCAGGAGGACGCGGACGCCTGTTTCCTCGATCCGGGATTTCAGGATGTCGCCGCCCGGCGGGTCGAGCTGACGCGGCAGAAGGGAGGGAAAAATTTCGGCCACCGTGACTTCGGCCCCACGGGTGCGCATCGCCCGGGCGATTTCGAGGCCGAGGAGTCCGCCGCCCAGGACGGCGACGCGCGGATGAGTCTGAAAATAATCCAGAAGGGCGAGGACGTCATCAATCGTCCGGACTGTGAAGACCCCGGCTTTGCCGGCCCCGGCGACCGGGAGGACGAACGAAG
>CAYSGA010000210.1:0-4309 GCA_964430165.1 uncultured Eubacteriales bacterium | reverse complement strand
TAGAGTACCGGCTTCCCAAGCCGGGTGTTGTGGGTTCGAGTCCCATTGCCCGCTCTCTCTCTTTCTCTTTTCAGGAACGTCGATGACAAGAAAAAAGTGGCGCCTGATCGTCAACCGCATTCCGGCCACGGGGGCCTGGAACATGGCCGTCGACGAATTTCTGTTCCGGCGCCTGACGGATGAGCCGGTCACGATCGTTCGATTCTACCGGTGGGCGAGGCCGACAGTTTCGCTCGGATTCGGCCAGAAAACGGCCCGGGTCGTCGATCTGGAATTTTGCCGGCTCAACGGCGTCGACGTCGTTCGCCGGCCGACGGGAGGCAAACTCGTCCTCCATGACCGGGAAGTGACCTACGCCGTCGTCTCGTCCGACGCGGAGATGTTCACCTCGACGCTGGGCGGATCCTATCAATGGATCTCTCAGGGCCTGGTCAAAGGCCTGGAAGCGTTCGGACTTAAGCCGAGCCTCGCCGGGGAGACGCCCCGGGATTACGTGAAGGGGACGATGCCGTGTTTTTCCCAGCCGGCCAGGAACGAGATAGAGCTTGACGGCCGGAAAATCATAGGCAGCGCCCAAAAACGAACCGGAAACCGGTTTCTGCAGCACGGGTCCATCCCCCTGGCCGGGGACGAAGACCTGCTCCGGGCCGTCTCCCTGCGGAAAGAGGATCCCTCGAAAATTTTGATGACGTCATTATCCGAGGCCCTGGACCGGCCGGTCTCTTTTGACGAGGCCGTGGACCGGTTCATCGGCGGTTTAGCCTCCTTCGGCGGGATTGATTTTAAGCCGTTTGCCTTCGGAAAGGAGGAACGGGCGGCGATCGAAAGCCTTCGCTTGCGGAAATACGCGACAGAGGCCTGGACCGTCGACGGCCAGGAGATCGATCCCCCGGCGGCGCGGTCCTGAATAGCCGGGTCCGGTTCGTTGCTTTTTCCGATCCCCGGTGCTAAACTCGTGAAGCAACGGGAGTCAAGGGCCATGAACGAAGTCGAGGAACTTCTCAAAATCGACCTGAAGGAACTGCCCCCGATCCACCCCGTCATTTTTGACGATCTCCATCAAAAAGTGTTGAAAAACCTTTATCTGGAGCTGGGATCGGGCCCCGTCCTGCACCTCCTGTCGCCCTCGTATTCCCAGCCGAATTCCAGCCCGAGCGCGGCCGTTTCTGAACTGTTGACGAAAAAAGAGGCCCTCCTTGATTTTCTCAAGGAGCTGCTCGTTCAGAACCTGGCCGTCTATTCGGTCCTTGTCCAGGTCAACAGCTATTTCATCGAGCAGAATAATTACCTCGTCCTGGCCCGTCTCGGCGAGCGCGACTCGGGCGGGCGGCGGTACGAAGTCAAGTATTACACCCATTCGCCCGTCGATCTCCTGAGCCATTACGAGGATAAGATTTATATCGGCCGGGATTTCGTCGATCTCTATAATTTCCGCCGGAAATATTTCGGCGTCCGGGAGCTGATCGCCTCGCTGAAATTCCAGAGCGAAAAACTGATCGACCGGGCCGAAGACAAGTTGAAAAAACCGCTCGAGTACAAATCCTTTTTTCAGGAAATCCGCGAATCCGTGGGAGAGATCAACGGCGAAAGCCTGGCGATCCTCGAATCCCTGCCGCCATACCTGGACTCGGCCAAGGTCGGCGAGATCGACCTGATCGAAATCAACGCCCAGTACCGGGCGATCGCCCATTACCTGATCGAGCTCAACGACGAAGTCGGGGAATTCGAGAACCTTCTCCGGTTCAAAATGGAGATCGGGTTTGTCCGCTACGTGACGAAGTTCAAGAAAGACCTCACCAACCTGATCAACCTGTTCAACATCAAGATCAACGGCGCTTTGAGCGCGAAAATCAGCGGCCTGCGGCAGAAATAAAGCGGCTCATTGCCCGGCCGGGTCAACGGTGACGTCCCCGTGGACCGTATCGATCTTGATCGCGGGCCTCCCAATCAACAGAGAGAACGCCTTGATTTCGATGATCCCATTCGATTTTTTTGAATCCGGGCCTTCGGGCAGGTTCCAGATGATCCGGCCGTCGCGGATCCGGGCTTCAAACGGGGCTCGGAATCCCACCGGCCAGAGCAGGCGGACGTCCGCGTAGTTGCCCTTGATGTCGACCGGACCGGACAAGGCCGGATCCGGCTCCAGGTTCAGCCGGCCATGCGATAGGACAATCGAAATTTTTCCGGCGCATCCGGACAAGGACACGTTTTCGTAGGTCGTCCGGACGTCAATATCGGGCGACCGGACACCGAGGCCCTCGACCGCGACGTTCTGTCCGTCGATTTTGAGGTCGCCGGACAAATCTTCGACGCGAACGCGGCCGTATGTGTTTGCCGCGTCGAACAACCCGCCGATGTTTTTCGCCTCGATGTCGCAATGCCGGGCCCGGATCCGGACGGGGCCCGCGTCCTCAACCTTGATTGTTTCGTACGTCGTGGATATTTCAGCTTCGGCCGAGAGGCCCCGGGCCGCGACTTCGGAATGGCTTCCGTTGACGATCGTCTTGCCGCCGATCCGTTCCAGATCGACCGCGCCATAGGAATGGTCGAGGGTGAGGCCGCCTTCGATGTTTTTAAGGGCGGCCCGGGAGTGGGAGGCGCCGATATGCGCGTTTCCGCGGACGCCGTCCACGTCGATTTCTTCATAGCTCGAGGTCAGCCTGAGCGGGCCGGTGATTCCGCGGACGACGACGGCGCCGTGGGGGTTGGCGATGTTGGTGGGGCCCGTCCCTTCGACGAGGACGGGGCCGTAAGAGTTTTTCAGATCAACCGCCGTCCCGGTGGGGACGGTGACCTTGAACGAGACCGAGAAATGTTTCCGGTCAAACTCGTCCCTGTTCGTCGATAGGGTCAACCGGGAACCGGATGGAGTGACGATCATCCGGAGAGAGGCGGCGATCCGATCGGCATCCTCTTTGCTCCGGGCGGAAATGAACTCCTTGAAGACGACCGACGCCTTGTCGGTCGCGGCCCCGGAAACCTCGATCTGTCCGTGGGCGTTGATCACCTGCACTTCGGACGGGAGGGGGCCGGAGATTTCGCGGGTCTCCTCGTAAACGAATTCGTCGAAGCCGCCGAACCACGGTCCGTCCCACCCTTCGAACCATCCGTCCAGGCGTCCCGATTTTTCGTAGGTCAGGAGGACGCCCGCGACGATGATGAGAAGGGCGAGAAAAACTTCGCGGGCTCGCATCTCAGGCCTGGGGAGTTACCGGCGGCCGGGGCGCGTCGTTTTCCCGGGACTTGCCCTTGAGCCCTTCGATCAACTTGGCCGCGCCCCAGATGATCAGGATGACCGGCCAGAACCGCCAGACGAAATCCCAGGCGTCGATATCGAAGTTCTCGAGTATGAAAACCAACCCGAGGGCGACGAGAATGAGTCCCCAAATGAGAGGGTCTTTGCGCTTGGCCATGGAACGTCTCCTTTCTCAGCGGTTCTTTTTCGAAAAATAATCGGCGATCATCTTGATCCCGATCACGATGACGATGACCGGCCAGAAATCCCACAACCGGTCGAAGTCGATCACGTCGAAATTCCCCAAGAGGAAGACCACTCCCAGGGTCATCAGCAGGGCGCCCCAGAAGACCGAACCGGCCGGCGAAGGGATGTCGATGGCCGGAGCGGGGACGGGCGCGCCTCCGCCCGAGAGTTCGCCGGAGGCCGCCTTGTTGATGGCCTTGGTAGTGTTGACGCTGTCGATGATCTGGAAGAAGTAAAAACCGGCCAGCAGGAGCCCGAAAAACGGCTGTCCGCCGTGGTCCTGCATGCTGACCAGGCCGGCGAAAATCAGGATGTACAGGATCCCCTTCGTGTACAGTCCGTTGTACAGCGACCCGGTCCCGGGAAGGAACGCCGAAAAGATGCCGGCGACGACGGGGGATTTCAGCGGGCGTTTTTGGATGATAACGGATTCAGCCATGAATTGCCTCCTTGAAAAATATTCAATCCTTGTCCCGTTCCAGAGGATTGATCGATTGGAGCGAGACATAGAGATTTTCGGCGTAGGATCCGAGGGAATCGGTGAGATAACCGGTTCGGGCGTAGAGTTTCTCGACCCGACCGAGGCCGCGATGGAACGTCCGGACGATCTCCTTTTCGAGTTCGCGACGGCCGGGGTTCAGAAGATACAGCGAAACAACTGCGCAAAGGACCGTGGCCGCGGCTAGGACGGGCTGAAGGGCGGGTTTCCGCAGCCAGGCGAACATAGAAAACCGGGGTTTCGAGGCGGCGATGGCGGCCAGCCGGTCCCGGAGGGGATCCCCGGGCTCGACCTCGGGAAAGGAGGTCAGGGCCACGTCGATTTCGCCC
>CAYSGA010000209.1:2991-4310 GCA_964430165.1 uncultured Eubacteriales bacterium | reverse complement strand
ACGTCAGCCCGACGGTCTGGGCCTGGAGAAAGGGGCGCCTGAGGACGATCAAGGCCGTCGTCCGGAAGATGCTCCTCATTTTTCCATTCGAGCGGGAAATTTACGCCAAGGCCGGAATCCCCCATCGGTACATCGGGCATCCCCTTCTCGAACGCCTCCGGATCCGTTGTTCCCGGGACGAATTTTTCCTCAAGTACAAACTGGACCCGGCCCGCCCCCTCGTCACCCTGATGCCGGGAAGCCGAAAAAACGAAATCCGCCGCCACATCGCCGTTCTTCGGCAGGCGGCTGGCCGACTGCTGTCGGAACGCCAGGCCCAGTTCGTTCTCCTTCAAACGCCGGACCTCGACCCGTCGCTTTTGCCGCAACTTACGTCCGGAACGAAGGCGAACATCCTCCTTCTGCGGGAGGACGCTTACGAGGCCATCGCCTCAAGCGATATCGTTCTTTCCGCCTGCGGGACGGCCAACCTCGAAGCCGCCCTGCTCGGGACGCCGCTGGTCGCCTTCTACAAGATTTCCCCGCTGACCTACGCCGTCGGGCACCCGTTCGTCCGGATCCTGGATTACAGCATCGTCAACATCCTGGCCGGGCGGAGAATCGTCCCGGAGTTGATCCAAAAACGGATGACCGCCGACGCGCTCGTCCGGGAAACGCTCCGGATCCTGGACGACGCGGACGAGCGCCGGGAGATGAAAACGGCTTTCGCCCGCATCCGGTCGGAACTGGGAACGGAACAGGCGTCGGAAAACGCGGCCCGGGAACTGGCCGGCTTACTTTAAAGCCGCGGCCGCGACGGATTTGACCCTCAAGTCCAGGGCGGCCTGGGCCAGAAAGAGGGCGAACATCGCGGCGTTCAGGACAACGATCATCGTCCAGAAATAAAGGTCGAGCCGCCGGGCCAGGAGGGCGGCCGTCAACATGACCGCCTGGGTCGAGGACCCGAGAAACGTCCAGAGCCGCATGGTGAACCGGTTCGCTTTCCGGAATGCCTCGGACTCGATCGGACCGAGCGTCATCGGGTCGCGGCTGATTTTCATCTGGAAGGCGATATACGCGAGGTACAATCGGATGAGCTTCCGGCGGAGTTCCTGTCCGCCCCGGCGGCCCAGCTCGACGTATTCCCGGCGGAAAGCGTTCCGGTCGTCGACCTGGGCCGAACTCGCGCCGTGGACATAGGCCAGGTAGCGGTTCCGGTAGTAATCGAACACGATCGAGTGAATGATGTTGCTCGCGGCCGCAGCCGCGACCAGCAGCCAGCCCCTCAGGGGATCGGCTGAAACGGAGGCGAATCCGAACCCGAGGCCGAGATAAACGGC
>CAYSGA010000209.1:0-2891 GCA_964430165.1 uncultured Eubacteriales bacterium | reverse complement strand
CAGGAGGAAGGCCAGGGGCCGGAAGATGAACAGGTCGGCCCATTCCTCCACGTCGGGACGTTTCAACGACCGGAAGTATTCCAGGAAATAGGCGTGGGGGAGGGACATCGGCTACCGGACGAGCGCTTTCAAGGCGGCCAGGAGATAATTATCGTCGGCCTCGTCGCGGACCGTGAGCCGGACGAACGGCCGCCCGTCGAAGCCGAGCTTGCCCGAGGCGTCCTTGATCAGGATGTCGTGTTCGTTCAGGAGAGCTTCGGTCAAGGCGGCTGGCGTCCACGGCCGGAGGATTTCGCAAAGGACGTAATTCGCGGAGGACGGTAAAACGCGGAGATACGGAATGTCCCGGAGGGCCCGGACGAAACGTTCGCGCTCCCGGACGATCCGCCCGCAGGCGGCCCGGAAGTCGGCCCTGTGCTTGTCGACGATCTGGAGGAAATGCTCGGCCGGAGAGTTGATGTTCCAGATCGAAACCTCTTTCCAAACCCGTTCGAGAAGGGCCCGGTCGGAAGAGGCCAGCACGCCCAGGCGGAGCCCCGGCACGCCGTAGGATTTGCTGATGCTTTTGACCGCGGCGACGTTCGGCAGGCGGTCGAGCAGTTCCGGGTCGATCAGCGTGTGATCGGCCGACCCGTCGGCGAAATCCAGAAACGATTCGTCGTAAATCAACCGGATTTTTTTCGCGCCCAGTCGCTCGGCCAGCCGGATGACATCGTCGCGGGGGATGAAGTTGCCCGAGGGGTTGTCGGGGTTGATGAGAATCAGGGCGGAGACTTTTTCCCTGACGCAGAAATCGAACAGGTCGTCGGCCGTGTACCGGAAATCCGGCCGGACCGGCTTGAAGGCCCGGATTTTTTCCGGGCCCGCCGACGCCCGGTATTCGTCGAAGGTCGGGACGGGCAGGCCGATCGTTCCCGCGTCCTCCCGGAACATCGCCCGGATGAGTTCGGCGGCGCCGTTGCCGACCAGGATCTGGTGGGGGGCGACGCCGAACATCTTGGCGGCGAGCAGATTCTGGACCTTCTGGCCCGAAGGATAATTCGCGACCAGCGTCGGGAAGCTCCGGGCCATTTCCGCGAACATCTGCGGCGTGGGGAAATAGGGGTTGACGAGATAGCAGAAATCCTTGAGGCCCGGAAACCGCCAGTATCCGCCGTAGCGGGCGTGGAGCGCCTCGACCTTGGCCTTCCCCTTGGCGAAAAGCGCGTGGGCGATGTCCAGGTCCTGGATGTCGTCGATCTCATACCAGAGCCGTTTGCTCACGTCGACGGCCCGCAGCGCCCCGCGGTCGATGAACGTCAGGACCTTGAACACTTCCTCGTAATACTCGTTCAGGCCCTTGGCCCGGATGTAGACGTCCAGGAAGGGAAAGAATTTCTCCCGGCAGAAATCCCTCGACAACTTGTAGATGTTGACCGTCTTGTAATAGTGGGCCAGGTCGGCCTCGACCATTTCCTTTTTGCCGAGGAAGCAGGTGATGTCGTGGTTGTCCTCCAGCCGGGTGACCGTCCCGTCCATCCAGGGCTCGAAACGGGCGACGACGGCCACGTTGGCCGACGGGTGACGGAGACAATCACCAATGATCGCCGGTTCAAAAATCAGGTCGCTTTCCAGGAGAATGGAGTCGTCGGCCTCCATCGCCTCCCGGGCGAGCAGGAGCGAATAGATGTTGTTCGTTTTGGCATAGTCGGCGTTATGGATGTAGGAAACGGCGACTCCGGCGCAGGAGGAGCCGCACACGGTTTGAAATTCCTCCGCCCCGTGACCGGTGACGATCACGGCCTTGCGGATTCCCTCCGCGGAAAGGGCCTCCAGGGCGTATTCGATCAGGCGTTTCCCGTCGACTTTAACCATGCACTTGGTCGAGTTTCGGGTCAATTCGCCCAGCCGCTTGCCCATGCCCGCGGCTAAGATGATGGCTTGCATGCGTGATACCTCGTCCCCGAAAGGGGCATGTAATCTTAGCGGAACCCGCTTACATGGTCAAATTCCCGAAATCGGTTGAAATCGGTGCCAGGTTACTCATTTCCCTATTTTCCCCTTCGCGAAATAGGGAAATGAGTAACCTGGCACCGAATTATTTGATTGGCGGGGTGAAATCCAAACGATCGAACACCTTCAAGTTATACAAGTCCGCCCCGCCGGCGCCGAGTTCCAGTACGTACGCCCCCGGCCGCGAGGGCGGATAGGACGGGCAGGGGTCCGCTGTGCACGGCGGAACGTTCTTTTCGATATGGACGATCCGGCGATCCTTGTCGAGCCAGAGGATGTCGAGAGCGATGAGCGTGTTTTTCATCCAGAACGCGTGATAGTCTTCGCCGGGTAAACAAAATAGCATCCCTTGATCGGCGGCGATTTTTTCCCGGAACATGAGCCCCCGGGCGCGCTCGGCATCGGTGACCGCCAGTTCCGCCGTGACCGACCGGCCGTCCGGGAAATAGATCTTGACGAATTTATCGGTTTCCCGGGACGCACAAAAAAGAAACGTTCCGACAACCGCCCCGAACAATATGATTCCAACGATTTTTTTCACAAGTCCTCCCCTTCAATACGCCCGGGCGAAATGGGCGACGGTCCGGGCGGGTTTGCCGCACGCCACACAGACGTCCGAGGACCCGGCCTCGGCTCCGGGAAGAATGACCCGGATCGTGGCCATGGTTTCGTTTTTGATCTTTTCCTCGCAGGCCGATTCCCCGCACCAGGGGCTGACGATGAAACCGCGCTTCGTTTCCAGGATGGATTTGAAATCGTCGTATGTTTCGGCCCGCCGCGTATTAGCCTCGAGGAACGTCTTGGCCTCCTCGAAAAGTTCGGCTTGGATTTCATCCAGGAGGACAGGGGCCCGGCCGGCCAGCTCGGAGAGGGGCACGGTTTGCTTCGTTTTCAAGTCG
>CAYSGA010000208.1:0-4311 GCA_964430165.1 uncultured Eubacteriales bacterium | reverse complement strand
TCGTCCTGACCCGGGTCTTTTTCAAGCCGCTCCGGAAGGTGATGGATGAGCGGGAAAAACGTCTGCAGGACGATAGGGCCGCGGCCCAATCGAACCTGGACGAAACGGCCCGCCGGTTGAAGGAGGTCGAGGCCGGTCTTAAAGCGGCCCGCCTGGAAGCCGAGGAAATCCGAGGCCGGGTCGAGCTCGAGGCTCTCAGGGAAAAGAACCGGATGATCGCGGATGCGGGGATCGCGGCCAAAACCGAGATCGAGAACGCCCGGGCCGCTTTAGAGGCCGAGGTCGTCCGCCTGAAAGAGGAGCTTCGAGCCGAGGCGGTTCCGCTGGCCGCGCAAATCGAAAAAAAGCTGATGGGCCGGTCATGAGAGCGATCCGGGTCCTTGCCGTTCTCCTCCTGATTCCCATCCTGATGGCGGCGGTTTCCGGCGGGGAAGCCGCGGAACATCAGGAGTCCGGCGGATTGGGGTTTGTCTGGAAAGTCGTCAATTTCTTCGTTTTGTTCGGGGCGATGTTCGCTTTTTTACGGAAGCCCGTCACGGCGATATTGATCAAAAAAACGGAGACTATCCGCGGCCTTCTCAACGACGCCCGACGCGAGCGGTTGACGGCGGAAGCCAAACTGGCCGACGCCGGGGTTCAGGCCGTGGCGTTGAAGAACGAATCGGTCCGCCTGAAAGAGCGGGCCGCCGCCGAAGGCCGGGCCGAGACGGAAAGGATCAAGAAACTGGCCGTCCGGGAAGCGGAACGGATCCGGACGCTGGCGGCCCAGGAAGTGGCCGTCCGGCTTCAAGCCGGAATTCGGGAACTCAAGGAATATACGGCGGAACTGGCCGCCGGCATGGCCGAAGCCCGGATGAAAGACCGGCTGACCGGAGCCGACCAGGTCGACTTGATCGACCGGTCCATCGAACGGTTGAAAACGATCCATGAAGAATCTGTTGCTCATTAAACGGTACACCGAGGGGCTGGCGGCGGCGCTTCCGGACGAAGCCGAGTTCCGGTCCGTCTCCCGGGAACTGGAAGAATTTTCCGGCCTCTTGACAACCCATACGCGGCTCAGCGCCCTGCTCCTCCGTCCGTTCGTGTCCTCCACCAAAAAAGCGGCGATCATCGGGGAAATCCTGGACCGGGAAAAATTCCAACAAAAAACGAAACGGTTCCTTCTCCTCCTGATCCATCACCGCCGCTTGAATCTTCTGCCGGAGATCGTCCGGGATCTGCCCGCCCGGTGGAAGGAACTTCGCGGGATCCGGACGTTCGAAGTCCGATCGGTCGTCCCGTTGTCCGAGGGACAAAAGAGCCGGTTGGACGCGGAGCTCGCCCGCCTGGAACGCGCGCCCGTTTCCTGTTTCTACGGCCTCGACCCCGCGCTCGTGGGCGGTCTTTTCATCCGCAGGGGGAACCGGGTCTACGACGCCTCGGTGAAGGGCGAGATCGAGCGGCTCAAGGACATCATCGGCGAAAGGGTGCCTCATGGCCATTAAAGCGGACGAAATTAGCAAAATCATCCAGCGCCAGATCGAGGGCTTCGAGGAAACGGTCGACATCCGCGAGGTCGGAACCGTCATCACCGTTGGCGACGGCATCGCCCGCGTCCACGGCCTGGACCGGGTCATGTGCAACGAACTCCTGGAATTTCCCCACGACGTTTTGGGACTCGCCCTGAATCTCGAGGAAGACAGCGTCGGCGCGGTGCTCCTGAGCGAAGGCCATATGATCATCGAGGGAGATCTCGTCAAGCGGACCCATCGGATCATTTCCGTGCCCGCCGGGCCCACGTTGATCGGCCGGGTTGTCGACCCTCTCGGCCGGCCGCTCGACGGCAAAGGCCCGGTCAAGAGCGATAGTTTTCTTCCGGTCGAACGGCTCGCGCCGGGCGTGGTCGACCGTCTTCCCGTCCGTGAACCGCTCCAGACCGGGATCAAGGCGATCGATTCCATGATCCCGATCGGCCGCGGCCAGCGCGAGTTGATCATCGGCGACCGGCAGACCGGGAAATCCGCGATCGTCCTCGACACGATCATCAACCAGAAAGACACCGGTGTCATCTGTATTTATGTCGCTATCGGCCAGAAAAATTCGACCGTCGCTCATTTTGTCAAAACGCTCGAGGATTACGGGGCGATGGCGTATTCCGTGGTCGTCGCCGCCTCGGCCTCCGACCCGTCGCCTCTTCAGTACTTGGCTCCGTACAGCGGGTGCGCCCTCGGCGAATGGTTCCGGGACAACGGCCGGCACGCGCTTTGCGTTTACGACGACCTCTCCAAACACGCCGCGGCCTACCGGGAAATTTCGCTCCTTCTCCGCCGCCCGCCGGGCCGCGAAGCCTATCCCGGGGACGTGTTTTATCTCCACTCCCGGTTGCTCGAACGCGCGGCCAAATTGAACCAGGAGCTCGGTGAAGGGTCGTTGACCGCCCTCCCGATCATCGAAACCCAGGCGGGCGACGTGTCCGGGTACATCCCGACGAACGTGATCTCGATCACGGACGGCCAGATCTACCTCGAATCGGAGCTGTTCAACTCCGGCATCCGGCCGGGGATCAACGTCGGCATTTCGGTGTCCCGCGTCGGGGCCAACGCTCAGACCAAAGCCATGAAACAGGTCGCCGGAAAGCTCCGCGGCGACCTTCAACAATACCGCGAACTCCTGACGTTCGCCCAGTTCGGGACGGAACTCGACCGCATCTCCCAAGCCCAGCTGGACCGGGGCGTCCGGTTGACCGAAATCCTCAAGCAAGGCCAATTCGAGCCCCTTCCGGTCGAAAAACAGGTGGTGATTCTCTACGCCGGGAACCGCGGCTACCTGGACGAAATTGCCCTTCCGCGGATACGCGACTACGAGAAAAAACTATATGCCTTCATCGAGAGTGAACACCCGGAGATTTTCACGGGGATTGCGGAGAAGAAGGCGCTCGATAAAAACCTGGACCAGGCGATCGCCGCGGCTCTGGACGCATTCGGCCGACGCTTCGGCGAGGAGAGCGTCGAGGAAAAAGCCGACGAGAAGACTGAAAAGAAAAGCGAGGAAAAGGCCGAAGCGAAAGCCGAGGAGAATGCCTGATGGCCAACCTGATCGACCTGCGGCGGCGCATCCGGAGCGTCCGCAACACCCAGCAGGTCACCAAGGCGATGAAAACGGTTGCCACGGCCAAGTACAAGAAGGCCTCCCGAGCGGTTGCCGTGGGGCGTCCGCTCTGGCACTCCGCCCCGGATTCCGCCGGCCGTTTGGCTTTTTGGGCGGGTCCCGAGGCTTATCCTTTGCTCGATGTCCGGGAGGAACAGTCGATCGATGTCCTCGTCCTGACCTCGGATAAAGGCCTGTGCGGCGCGTTCAACGCGAACCTCCTGGCTAAAACCCTCGATTTCCTCAAAAGCAAGGAGCCGACGGCCTGCATCCGTCTCGAATTGATCGGCAAAAAAGCGGTTCGTTTCTTCAGGCACCACCCGTATCCCGTCGACCGAGCCTACGCCGAACATGCGGACAGGATCGGGGCGGCCGAGTTGAAGGAACTGGCCGCCGCGTTGATGGAGAAGTTCCTGTTCCGGGAAACGGACGCGATTTACGCGGCCTACAACGAATTCAAATCCGTCCTGGCGCCGCGCCTCACGATTACCCGGATTCTTCCCGTCGCGGCCGTCGGCGGGGAAGAGGGAGAGGCCGCGGCCCCGGATTGGGAACCCCTCCCGTCGCCGATCATCGCCGCCCTTTGGCCCCGCTACGTCGAGGCTCAGATCGCCCACGCCTTCGCCGAATCCCAGGCCTCCGAGCAGGCCGCCCGGATGATGGCGATGGACAGTGCCTCCAACAACGCCGGGGACCTGATCGAGGATTTAACCCTCAACCTGAACAAGGCCCGCCAGGCGGGCATCACCAAGGAATTGCTCGAAATCATGACCGCCGTGGAAGCGCTCAAGTCATGAACCCAACGGAGAACGTGATGAATCAACCCGAACCCGCCCCGCGCGTCGGCGTCGTCGTCCAGGTCATCGGCCCCGTCGTCGACGTCCTCTTCAAAGGCCTGTCTCTTCCCGAAATATATTCCGCCATCCGGATCACGAGCGAGGGGTTCGATTCCCCCATCCCGGTCGACATCATCGTCGAAGTCGAACAGCATATCGGCGAGGACACCGTCCGCTGCGTGGCCATGCATCCGACCGACGGCCTGGCCCGGGGCATGAAAGCGATCGACACGGGCGGGCCGATCGAGGTTCCGGTCGGGGTCGAAGGCCTGGGCCGGGTCATGAACGTCATCGGGGAGCCGGTGGACCGCCTCGGCCCGATCCAAACCACCCGGCGGTATCCCATCCA
>CAYSGA010000207.1:0-4325 GCA_964430165.1 uncultured Eubacteriales bacterium | reverse complement strand
TGGTCAAAGACTTCGATTTTCACCTTCCCCCGGAGCTCATCGCCCAGAAGCCGCTCCAACGCCGGGACGATTCGCGGATGATGGTCGTCCGGAGGAAGGAAGGGACGTTCCGCCACGCGTCTTTCCGCGATTTTCCGGAAGAGATGGAGGCGGCAAGTCTGCTTGTGCTGAACGACACCAAGGTCATCCCGGCGAAAGTCTGGGGCCGGAGGGGCGATTCGCTCGTCGAATTCCTGTTGTTCAAACAGCGCGAGCCGGGGACCTGGGAGGTCCTCTGCCGGCCGGCCCGGAAAATCCGGACCGGAGACCGGGTCGATTTCCCCGGGGGGTTGGCGGCCGGCGTGATCGAGGCGGGGGAAGAAGGACATCGCGTTCTCAAGTTCGCGGTTCCGGATGTCCTGGGGCATCTCCGGGAAATCGGATTCGCCCCGCTTCCGCCGTATATCAAGCGGCCGAAAAACGACGCGGCGGGGAGGGCGGAGGATCTGGCCCGGTATCAGACGCTGTACGCCGAGGAGGAAGGGGCGATCGCCGCCCCAACGGCCGGGCTGCATTTCACGCCGGAAGTGCTGGGGCGTCTGAACGAGCGGAGTGTCGAGACGGCCCGGGTGACGCTCCAGGTCGGGCTGGCGACCTTCCAGCCGATGCGGGCGGAACGGATCGAGGATCACCGGATGCTGGAAGAGATTTATACGGTTTCGGGAGACGCGGCCGGGGCAATCAGGCGGGCGAAAGCGGAGGGACGGCCGGTCGTCGCCGTCGGGACGACGGTCGTTCGGACGCTTGAAAGCGCGGCCCGGGCCGGGAGTGAAGCGGGAAGTGAGATGGGGAATGAGGCGTCGACCGGCGGAACAGGGAGCGGAAATATTTCGATGGCGCGTTCGTTCGTTTTGCCCGGGACGCGGGGAACGTCCATATTCATTTATCCGGGGTTTGAATTCAAGGTCGTCGACCGGCTCTTGACGAATTTCCACCTGCCGCAATCGACGCTTCTGATGCTGGTTTCGGCGTTTGCCGGACGCGAGCTGATTCTAGCGGCGTACGAGGAGGCCGTTCGAGAGAAATACCGCTTCTTCTCCTACGGCGATTGCATGCTGATTTTGTGACCGGCCGGAATTTCGAGCCGGCGCGGCCGCGTCGGCCCCTTACGCCGTGATAATCCCCAGCGGTGGGTTTGTTTTCCACTTGCCGCGGGTGAAGTCCGGGATGTCGACCGGCCGGCTCTTGGCCGAGACGCTTTCGCAGGTTGCGCCGACGATCGCACTCCAGGCGGCCGCGTCGTAGACGTCCTGGTCGAGCGGCTCGCCCTTGAGCAACGACCGGACCAGCCGGTAATCTTCGATGTAATCCATGCCCCCGTGGCCCCGGCCTTCGCCCTTAGAGGCGATCGCCTTCCAGAGCGGGTGCTCGTATTCGGCCGCGAATTTCTCGAAATCGTCCCATTCGTGGGGTTCGGCGGCGAGGCCTTCGATATAGACCCGGTCGGGCCATTTCTGGGCGACGCCCTTCGTCCCCTGGACGAGGTTGATGCGGGTATACGGCCGGGGGAGGTTTGTATCGTGGATGAGGATGATCGTCTTGCCGAGTTTCGTCCGGATGAGGGTGGAGTTGACGTCGCCGAGCGTGTATTTTTCCGCGGCCTGGAGGGAAGTCGGGCCGAATTTTTCGACGGCGTATTCATGAAGCCCGCGGGACGGGGAGCTTACCGAGACGATGAAATCGATCGCGTCGCCGCGGTTGATGTTGAGGCATTGGGCGACCGGCCCGAGGCCGTGGGTCGGATAGAGGTTGCCGTTGAGCTTCTGGGACCAGGCCCGCCGCCAGAGCCCCTCCCCTTCGCCGGAGAATTTGACCTCGCGCAAGTCGTGGAGGTACCCGGCTTCGGCATGGAGAACTTCGCCGAGGACGCCGCGCCGGACGAGGTTCAAGGTCATCAGCTCGATCCGGTCGTAACAGCAATTTTCCATCATCTGGCAATGCTTTTCGGTTTTTTCCGCCGTTTCGACCAGGGCCCAGCAATCATCGAGGGTCATGGCCGCGGGGACTTCGGTCGCAGCGTGCTTGCCGTTCTTCATGGCCGAAAGGCAGACCGGGACGTGCCACTCCCAGGGCGTGGCGGTGAAAACCAGGTCGAGGTCCTCGGTCTCGCACATCCGCTCAAAATCATGATCGCCCCTTGAGTAGTCGGTCGGTTGGGGTTGGCCGGCTTCGACGACCCATTTCCGAGCCCGTTCAACCTTGGCCGGGACGATGTCGCAGATCGCCTTGATCTGGACGCCGTCGATGTTGAGCAGGTTCTGGACGTGGGCCGAGCCCATGCCGCCCACGCCGACGAAACCGACCCGGACGACCGGCAGCGGGGCGACTTTGAAATCGGTGCGGCCTTCGCCCGGGGCCTGGTGTTGATCGCCGAAGAGCGGTTTAAAGCCGGCCAGGGCCGCGCCCATACCGGCCATGCCGGCGGCGGCGGTCGCTTTCAGGAACTCGCGGCGTTTTTGAGCGATGGGATCGTCCTTCATGTCATCCTCCTCGGAGAGTCGGATTTTGCGTATGCGCTTGACCGGATGATTATAATGAAATCCGCGGCGGCGTTATAGCGGCAACACCGCGCTGTTCCATCCACCATAGATTCCGCCCCCCCCGCAGGGACTGATAATTTGGAGGGCGGCCCGCGATTTCACCCAGCATCGGCTTCGTTTTCTCGCTGAAAAATCATTATGTCGCCAAGGATTTTTCTTTAAGACAATCTTTTCGGAGCCGAATTTGAAGATAGGTCTAAAATCTCGAAATTGATTGCTGCCATTATGAATGAGTCGGATTCCGTCCTTGAATTTCCAAAAAAATGGGAAATAGGTATTGTGTCTCCGATTGACGATATATCGCGATTAATGGGGACAGGTCAAATGATGCTTAACCAGCACATTGTAAACAAAATAGGTAATTAAGGGGTTGAGTGACATGTCCCCCCTCTTAGGGGGATATGTCCCCGAATTTTATTACTTCTTGACAAGTCTCGCCATTCCTCCTATTTTGTCGCTCTGAGGGAGGCGACGGCCTCCCGGCCCATCAGGGAGGAAATCCCCCGACCATGAGTGCCTCGAGCGTCAAAAGTCTCGTTCAAAGCTGGGAGACCGTGCGTTTCGAGCTGCTGAACCGCAAAATATCCGACCTCGGCCTGAAAATTGAAGGATCCCCAGCCGAGACGTTCGTTCTGCGTCTGCGCCGGGAACTCGAGGCCAAGGGATTCATCTTCAAACCGGGGATCTATCTGACCGACGGGTGGGGCTGCCCCGACCGGACGCCGGTCATCGGCATTCCGTTCTACCTGGCCGACGCGCGGCTGGCCCGGTTCGAAGAGGAGCAGAACGGCGAAATCGAAGACCCGAAGACGATCATGATGCTCCTGCGCCACGAAGCCGGGCACGCCGTGAATTACGCCTTCAAACTCTGGGAGCGGTCCAGCTGGAAGGAGATCTTCGGATCGTTCACCAAGCCCTACCGCGACATCTTCCGGCCGGACCGCTTCAGCCGCCAATTCGTCCGCCACATCGCCGCCCATCCCTACGGCCGAACCTACGCCCAGAAGCACCCCGACGAGGATTTCGCCGAAACGTTCGCCGTGTGGCTCGCGCCCCGCAGCGATTGGCGGCACCGGTATCTTCACTGGCCCGTCCTGCGCAAGCTCAAGTACATCGACCGCCTGATGAAAGAAATCCGCCGGCAGAAGCCGCCAAACCTCCGCCGGAAGATGGTCCGCCCGGTCGAAAAAATGAACCTGGCCCTGGCCGAGCATTACGGGAAAAAGGCGGACATGTTCCGCCGCGCCGCCCGGGGCTACGTCGACGACCGGCTCCGCGAAGTCTTTCCGCCGTCACGGGCGGAGGTTCTCGTCCCGGCCGTGGACCTGTTCCGCCGCCGCCGAGCGGAACTTCTGGACGGCGTCGTCCGCTGGTCGTCGCTGGATGAGCAGGAAGCCGAGACGATCCTGCGCAAACTCGAGAGCCGGACAAAAACCCTCGACCTGCGCTATCCCCAGGGAAAGCAACGGTCCAAGGAAATGGACATTGTCGCCCTGGCCGTGGCCCTGGCCATGGATTACGCCTACACGGGAAGACTAGCCTGAAGATTTAATCGGTACCAGGTTAACCATTTCCCTAAATAAATAATTGGGAATTGGGCACTGTGTCCCATCTCGCTTTCGGGAAACGGTTAACCTGGTACCGATTGTGTCCGATTGTTTCCGAGCCAGGGCTAGTCTGAGCGGTCACTTTGGGCGGGGCGGAGGAGTTTTCTTGATCCCGAAAATGGGGAGATTCATATCGAAC
>CAYSGA010000206.1:0-4331 GCA_964430165.1 uncultured Eubacteriales bacterium | reverse complement strand
AAGGACGACGGACAGGGTCGGGGCCAGAAATTCCCTCTCGGTGAAGAGGCCCAGGCCGAGAGCTTCGAGCCCGGCCCGAACCGACCGGGCCGTCCGCTCGTGGCGGAGAAAGCGTTCCGGCAAACCTTCCTCGATCACGATTCGGGCGGCTTCGGCGAAGGCCCGGATTTCGTTGACCGCATGCGTCGAAAAATATTTTTGGGGGTCCTCCATGACCGGGCGCCAGCGCAGGATATCGGCGTAATAGGCCGGGATCGAGGGGAGGATCCGCCGCTTGGCGACCGCTCTCCTGGAAAAAACATCGACGGCCAGCCCGGGCGGAGCACCGAAACATTTCTGAGCGGCCGTCAACACGACGTCGATTCCCCAATCGTCCATCCGTTCTTCAATCCCGCCGGTCGCGCAGACGCCGTCGACGATCCAGATCAGGTCGCGTCCCCTCAGAACTTCGGCGTACGCCCGGAGCGGCGCGCCGGCCCCCGTCCCCGTGTCCACGTGGGTGACGGCCACGACGTCGTACCGGCGGGAGTCGAGGGCAACCCGGAGTTCCTCCGGCCGGACCGCGCTCCCCCAGCGGCTCCGGACCGTGTCGCACGCGATTCCGAAGGCTTCGCAGATTTGGGCCATCCGATCCCCGAAATATCCCTGAGACAAGACCAGGACATGGTCGTTTTTTCCGGTCACGTTCAAGAGGGCGACTTCCATGGCCAACGTCCCGGAACCGGCGAAGAAGTAGGCTTCTCCGTCGGCCGTGAAAACCGTTTTTTTAAGATCGTCGAGCGCCGAACGAAAATCGGCGGCCAAGCCGGCGCTGACGTGGGAAACGGTCGGCCGGGCCAAAGCCTGGGTGACGCGCAGGACGACGGGGCTGGGCCCCGGGATCAACAGCAACGGGTCCATGAAAACAACTCCTCGGCGGACGTTCCTCCGCTATTTTCCCCGAAGGGACGAACGGAATCAAGGCTGGGTTGCCGCGCTTGGGACGGTTGTCCGGTGCTTGCGCTCTTTCCAGGCTATTTGTTATAATCCACAAGAAAGAGATATTTTTTTTCAAGGGAGAGTTTTCATGGGTAAAATCCTCGCGGTTCTCGGCGGCTTGATCGCCATGGCCGGCGGCGTTGTTTTGGCCGCCCTTGTCTGGTGGCCCCAGTTCACAGGCCTCATCAAGGGTTTCATTCCTCCCGTTCTTTTCTTCGGCGGATTGATCGCCTTGATCGCCGGCGTGAGCAGCTTCAAGGATGCCACCCGGGCTAAGAAGCTCGAAGCCGAAATGAAGGAAGACGAGAAGAAAGCGGCTCCGAAGGCCTGACGGGGAGCGCCCCGCTCTCGGCCCCGCGTGACTCATTTCGGGCTGGTTCTTTTTTCCTTCGTCTTGTCCCTGGTTTCCTCGGCCACGACGGAGATCGAACAGGCTTTTCGACAAAACGATCCCGAGCTTCTGAAACCCCTGCTGGAGTCCGGGTCGTTCCTCAATGTCTCGTTTTCCAGCCCGGTTGCTTTTTCCGACCTCCTTTCGGACGAACAAACCGTCATCTGGTTCCGAAAATTTTTTCGTTTCCATCACACCCTGGGGTTTTATCCGGAGGGCCTGGACTGGCAATCGTTCGATGGCGGGTCCTTCGTTTTCAAGGCCCGTTGGGAAGTCCTGACGCAAGACCGGCGGCCGATCGCCTTTGACATCTTGTTCCTTATCCGGGGCGCGCCTTTCCGCCGGGACGCGCGCCGGGCCGTCCCCGGCAGCTCAGGCAAAGGATTCTGGACGATTCTCCAGATTCGGGCGGAACGACGGTGAAACCAAGAATATTTTTTCCGGCCGTCGCCGCCGCGGGCCTGGCTGCCGCCGGCGGACTATTGGCCCTGGTCCTTCCCCACCTCGTCGTTTCCGGCGACGCGGACAGAAATCTCGAGATTCTGAGAAACAAGGCCCGGGTGATTCAGCGGTCCTATGCCTCGCTGGCCGGCGAACAGGAATGGGCTCTCGACCGCCTGACCCGGGGACCGTTTCCGAAAACCGCCTCCGAACGATTCGCCCTGTTCAAGTCCATCGGTCCGGATCCCGAAACCGAAGGCGTCGCCCTTTATGATTCCGGAAAAAAACTCAGGCTCTGGCTCGGCCGAGCCATCAGCCTCGAAACCCTGTTTGCGGGAAGTCCGCCGCCTCTGACGCCGTCGTTCCGGCCGAAACAGATCCTTATCCGCGACCGAGCTTCGTCCGTCCATTGCCTGATCGTCCGTCTTGAATCCGGCGACATCCTGGTGATGTACCGCCTCCTGGCCTTCACTCCCGAGTTTCAATCCCCCTACCTGGACGAATACGGATTCCTCCCCGCCCGCTTCCGGCGCAATGCCGTCATCGATTTTTGGGATTTTCGGGAGGACCTGTCCTCCTTCGAACGGCTTTTCTCCGGCCATCAGGATGAATTCATCTCCACTCCGCGTTCGGCCGATGACGTTCCCTCCCTCCTGTTTCCTCTGAGGACGACCGAAGGACGCATTGTCGCGACGGTCAACTTGCGCTCTCCGTCTCCGGCTTTTCGGCGCCTCGCCCTCCGTGAGATCCTGTCGTTTTCCGCCCTGGTCGCTCTGGCCGCGGCCCTGCTTTTGTTCATCATCGGCAGTCTCTTCGCTCCGGCGTTTTTTCACAACCGCCGGAGCGAATCCGCGGCGATCTTCTTTTTCAGTCTGCTGGCCTTCCGGGCCGTCTTCATCCCCCTCGGCCGGCTCGAGCCGGCTGCTTCCTCGCCGCTTTTTTCCCCCGCCCTGGCCGGATTCGCCTCCTGGGGAAATTTGACCGGTTCGCCGTTTGAAATCTTTTTGACGGCCCTCATATTGTTCGGCCTGGCGGCCGGACTGACGCACTTCCTGTCGGGCCGTGGCGGCCCAACCCGGACGCGAATGAAGGTTTTGAACCTTTTCGGACTCCTCTGCCCCCCTCTCCTGATCGCCGGATGTTTTTGGGGTGTCGAGCAAATGGTCTTCCACTCCAACATTCATTTGCTCCGATTCGTTCCGACGGTCGCGTTTTTTCTTCTCCACGCGGCGATTTTCCTCCTCCTGTCCGCGGCCGCCGTCCCGACGATCGTCATTTTGAAAAAAACGTTCGGCCGCGGGCGGCTGCCGGCCGGGTCAATTTTGGCCTATGCCGGTGCTTCGACCATCCTGCTTTTTGCCTTACGGCCTTCGGCCCCGGTCCGCGCGTTGGTCTTCGCCGCCGTTTTGGGGTTAGCGGCCGCCGCGGTTTCGTTGTCCAAACGACAATGGAGAAAGGCGGCGGCGGTCCTCGCCGTCCTCGCCGGGTCGGCGGGTGTCTTCGGTTCGATCCGTCAGGCGACCGTCGCCAAGTCGCGGGACCTGGCCCAGGGATTCCTCCGCGAAACGGTTGAAGCCCGCGACTCCTGGGCCCGATTTCTGCTGGACGAATCGATGCGATCCCTGACCCGGTCGCGGAGAGACATCATCCGCTTTCTCGGCCGGCGGCCGGATTCCCCCGATATGGCCCGCAGGCTCTGGAGAGAAACCCTGGCCGCCCGATTCAACTGGTATTCCGGTCTCGAAATCCACGATTCTGAAGGGATGATCCTCTCCCGGTTCGCCCTCAACGTCCCGAAAATCTTCCGCCTGGCCGCCGATCTTCCCCTCCAGACGGAGGGAAGCGTCGTCCGCCTGCCCCTGCCTTTCATGGGCAAAACGGAGGAGTTCCTCATCGGCTACCGGGATTGGGTCGAGGACGGCGAACATCTCGGGCGGACGATTCTTTACGTTTCCCTGGACGACGCCCTTTTGCCTTTCCTCTATTCGGCCAACCCCTATTTCGAACTGCTTCGCTCGAATTCCCTGCCTTCGCTTTTCCAGTTCGATTTCCGCTTCGCGATTTTCAATGCCGCCGGGGGGATTCTCTTCAATCCCGGCCGGCTTTCCACCGGCCTTCCCGCCTCTCTCCCGGCAGACCCGGCCCTGGGCGGGCCGGGATTGTGGTCCGAGCTTCGCGACAAGGGCGAACACCTCGACCTCTTTGCCTTCAGCCGGGAAGACCGGATCTACGCGATCATGACGCCGCGGCCGACCGCAATCGGGCTGGCCGTCGAGTATTTCAAATACGCGACCCTGACGGCCGCCTTTTACATCCTCTTTCTGCTCGGACGATGGCTCATGATCGGGCCAAGGATCCGGCCCCGGCCCTTGTGGTCGTTCGCCGACCGGGTTTATGTCTCCTTCACCGCCGTCGCCTTGATCCCGCTTCTTCTGTTCGCTTTTTTCTCCCCGCGCTTTTTCAAACGGGTGTTCGCCCAGCAATTCATCCGCAAGGCCGAGGTTCACGCCACCCTCGCCCG
>CAYSGA010000205.1:0-4334 GCA_964430165.1 uncultured Eubacteriales bacterium | reverse complement strand
GCTTTCTGAATTAAAACCGCCAGCTGATCCTCCGTCGGTTCGAGCACCTGTCCCGGAACGGGGAGTGGGGTTTTACACCGGCCGCAAACGGCCGTTTTTCCGACCGCCTCTTCGGCAATCTGGTTGGTCCCCCCGCAGCCAAGACAGCTGACTTTAATTTTTTCGCTCATAGTTTCACCGCTTTCGTCCGGGTCCGAAGGATTTTTCGTTCCGCTTCGGGAAAATGTTCGATCGCGTAGCGGAGGGTGGTCCGGGGAATCGCCGGACCGTGTTTCAGCAGGAACAGGCGAAGCCGCGGCCGGTCGGTTTTGCCGGCTTCCCGGAGAAGCCAGCCTGTCGCCTTATGAATCAGGTCGTCGTCGACCGGGAAAAGCCGGACGGCGATTTCATAAACCGCGTCCAGGTGCTTGCCGCGGCGGGCGAGCTTGATGAACGACACGGCCGACGCCCTCTTGACCCATCGGTTTCGGTCGTCCGTCCACGTCTTGATCTCCTTCACGAAGCCGGGATTGTTTTCGAGCAACGGGCCCAGGGCGTCGGGACAGAACACGTCGACCAGGGCCCAGTTGTCCAGCCGGTCGGCCCGAAGCCAGCGGCGGATCCGGCCGGAAAACGACGGCGGAAAATCCTTCCGGAACCGGAGGAGGATGAGGAGGCCGAGGGCGCGGATCTCGTGGAACTCCCGGCTCAACATCGCTTCGGCATACGCGACGGCGTCGGAAAAACCCCATGCTCCCCGGACTTTTTCCCAAATTTCGGCTTCGATCTCCTTGATCTGGGGGGAAGTCAGCCCTAAGAACGCGACTTGTTCCTTGAAATAACGGTGTTGCCCGGCCGCCCGCCGGGGATCGGCCAGGGATTGAAGATTGGCGATCGAGGAGCGGGCAAGCGTTTCGGGATCCGGCTTGGGAACGCCGGGACGGCTTTTTCTTTCGGCGCGGGTTGCCATTCTTCTCTCTCCCCCGGACCGGAGGCTTCATCCGGAGGAAAAATATTATCATTCGTCCGGCGATCACGTCAATGAAAGGAACGCGTTTCATCCGGTCCCGCTTCCCGGAGATGAACTCGGCAAAAAAACTCAGAGGGGTAGGCGGACGCCCAAGCTGGCCAAGCGAGCTTTTTCCGCAACGAGCGGAGCCACGGCGAGGTCGTCGAGGGCGATGCCCATGTTCATGGCCATCGTCCGCTCCTCCGGCCGGGTGCGTCCGGGGATCCTTCCAGTGACCAGGTCGGACAATTCGCCGATGCCGGGCGGGAGGGAGCGAAAATAGCCCTGATCCCGAAACGACTCCATTTGGGCGAGATCGTCCATGACGAAGATGTCCGCCGACCGCATGGCCCCGCCGGTCCAGGCGGAATCGTAATCGACGGCGGAAACGAACGCGCCCCGGACAAATTCCTTTTCCCCCAGGGCGGGCCGGGGGTTCTTGAGGATCGTTCCGGCGGTAACGACGATGTCGCAACCGCGCGCTGCTTCGGCGGCCGAGGCGACAACTTTGACGTCGACGCCGAAGGATGCCCGCGCCCGGCAAGCGAAATCAGCCGCCGCATCCGGACGGATATCGAACGCCCTGACGCCGCGGATGGGATAGAACTCCCGGAGAGCTTCCAGGTGACCGTATCCCTGGATTCCGCAGCCGATGACCCCGAGCGTTTCCGATTCGGCCCGGGCCAGGTGTTTCGCCGCCACGACCGAGGCGGCAGCCGTCCGCGCGGCCGTTATCCAGGTCGCGTCCATGACGCAGACGGGAAGCCCCGTTTCGGCGTCGTTCAGGATCAGGAGGGCGGAAATCGAAGGAAGGTTCCGCTTGAAGTTGTCCGGGATCATGCCTACCCATTTGATGCCGGCCGCCCCGGTTTTCGGCATGAAGGCGGGCATGGCGTTGATGAACGCGCCGGAACCGGGATCACCCGGATAAACGGCGGTTTTCGGCGGCATCTGGGTCCGCCCTGCCCCTTTTTCCCGGAACATCTCCTCGACCGCCCGGACAATCTCGGTCATGGTCACGCCGGCCCGTTCCACGTCCGCCCGGGAGAGATAAAGAATTTCCGGAACGCTCATGAGACGCCTCCTCAATTCCCCCGGACGAAATGCGGCATCGTTTCGGGGATGACGAGCGAAAGCTCGCAGAATCCGGCATAAACGCCGTTTTCCTTCCACGGCGCCTGGTAGATCAATTTTCTGACGCCCCTTTTTTCGATCGTGTAGACGTTCGTCCGGCCCTCGGCCAGCATCGCTTTCAACTTCGACCGGGCGGGTTCCGGGTGGCACTGGAGCACGTTCGTCCCGAGGAGTTTCTCCCCTCCGTCGGCGGCGAATGTCTCCATCGCTCGTTCGTTCATCGCCAGGATGACGCCGTCCCGGTCGCAAACGGTGACGGCTCCGGAAAAGCCCTTGAAGAAATTCGCTAAATCCACGGCTCGCCTCCTCACTCGGTCCCGGAGTAAAAATCGATCATGTCCCGGATGGCCTTTTGGCAGACCAGGCAGAACTCGTTTTTTGGATTTCCGATCATGAGGCAGTAAATCTGCGAACGGTAGAGCCCGGGCGAGGCGGACCCGGTCACGGGGAACTCCTCGGAAGCGTGAGGAATTTGATGAGGATCGTCGCATACGATCCCCGGGGAAGGGCGAATTGGAACACGATCTTTTTCCGGCCCGGATGGAGTTCGTCGATCCCGGTCTCGACGACGACGAAGTTTTCGGGAACGACGGTTGCCGGGCGGAGAAACGACTGGAACCGGACCCGGCGCAATTCCCGGGTTCGGAAATCGGACCGAGTCAGGGATCTTTCGGCCAACACCTCGTCGAACAGGGTTTCGGCTTCCCGGCCGGGAAATTCCATTTTCACCGCGGCCGTCGGCAGGAGCAACGCCCGTTGGGCGGACAGATCGGCCGCCGGAATCTCCCGCCAGAACAGATACGGGCCTTCGCGCCCGGCGACTTCGGCGGCCGCGATGTCGCGGGCCCGGAACATTTTCCGGAGGAGTTCGTTCCAGAGATGGGCCTGGAAAACCGCGTACTGCATCGATATTTCCTCCTCGGGAAGGCGATGCAGGGCTTCGCCGAATTCCGCCGGATGATCCCGGAGGACGGCGAAGACTTCCCGTTCGAGCGCGTTGTCCGCGATCGCCCGGCAGGCCTTCCAATCCCGCCAGACCCGGAACAACTCGAGCCGCCGGGCCCGCTCCCGGCCGGAAAGGCCGGGCGTTATCGAGGTGAAATAGACTTGGAGCGCCCCGTTCCAATGGCCGCGCAGGATTTTTTCGGCGAAAAACCCCCGCTCCGGGTCGAAGCTCCGGAACCGCTGATCGTCGAACCAGTTGGGAAACCCGCCGGTCCGAACCCGATCGAGGGCGGGTTCCATGGCCGGAAGGTCGGAAAGAGCCCGGAGGGTGATGACAAAATCGTTGGCCCGGATCAAATCCGGCCCCATCGGCCGGTCCATCCGGCCGGCCGCTTCGAGACGGAAATCCTTTCCCGTTTCGCTCCGGTCGACCGGGTCCTCGATCGTGATGAATTGGGCCGTCCGGCCGTGTTTGTCTTTTTTCCCGCCGTAGGCGAAACGGGACGGCGGCAGGCGGAAACGCCAGGCGAGATGCCGGACGAGGTCGGACGTGTTCCACCCGCTCTTGTGGAGCCGATAAACGGCGAAACGTCCGGCCGGCGAAAGCGGAAGGTCAGCCTTTTCCTCGACGATGAAATCTTCCGGCCTCGCCTTGATCACGGCGGAGATTATATCACGCGTCTCCCCTGCCATCCGATCGCGGCGATCCGCCGCGGCGTTTACTCGACCTTGACGGCCGTAATCACCCAATCGTTGTTTTGGCGTTCCAGGGCCCAGGAGTACCGGCCGTCGAACATCAATCCCCGGGCGCCCTTGGCCGCCGAAATCCCGGTCATCGCCTGGGAAAAAATCGCCCGGGTTGAAAACAAGGGGTAGCGGGCCGTCTTGAAATCGAGAGTCAGTTTCGAAACCGCGATCTGAATGTCACGGTACGCCCTCATCATCATATCCAGGTCGGGGCGGAGCCTCTGGTAAACATCGGGCGCGGCGTGGATCCGGAAAAATTCAGCGGGCTGCCCGACTTTGTAGCTGAGAGCGTACTGGTCGACCAGGTCCTTGATTTCCCCCGGGGCCAGCCGGATGACCGCGTCCAGGGCGATCGACTTCGCCGCAGCCGAATTCGGGTCCGCGGCCAGCAGCGTCTCGGCCGTCGTCAGGGCGTCGCGGAACGCGCCCCGATTCAAGGCCTCCTGGGCCTGGGCCAGCCTCTGCGCCGTCGGCGGTTGAGGAGGAGGCTGACCGGCCGGCGGCGGCGTCGCCGGTATTA
>CAYSGA010000204.1:0-4366 GCA_964430165.1 uncultured Eubacteriales bacterium | reverse complement strand
CGCCAGATCGAATCCAGCCATTCGTCGGAGACCGTCCGGCCGATCGGGCTGTTGTCCGGGTGGACGATCGCCTGGGCCGTCAGGAAATCGGGAAGGACATCGGTGCCGATGACGCCGGTTCGGAAATATTCGGGATACTCCCGGAGCACATGGAGGATTCGTGGATCGACCTCGTACCGGCCGATTTCGACGGGACGGCCGGCGGCGTCGAGAACCAGCCGGCCGGCCTCATGATCGGCCAGATAGATCGTGACCCGGCCGTCGTCGAGGGCGTCCGCCCGGGCGGCAAAGGCGAGGTGGGCGTGCGTCATCACCTTCCAAGCCGGAAGGGGTGTTGCGGCCGCGAAAACGAGGGCCGCCACGGTCAGCTTTTTGACGGTTGATGGATGAATTTTCATGATCCGTTTCCCCCTGACGTATACATATCGCCCGGCTTCGAGAAATGTCAAGTCCGGATAAGAGGCCGATCGCGGCCTTGACTCGGGGAACGGCCGGGCATATCATTTTTCGGAAAGATTTCGGCTCGATTTCAAATCACCCGGGATTGAAAAATTCTTTCAAAAATAACAGCGGATTTTTTATGATTGAACTCCAATGACAACCCGCTCGGCCGGCCTCGGAATCCTGGCGATGGTCATCACCGCCTTTTTGTGGAGCATCGCTGGCCTGTTCATCAAGGTCATCGACTGGCACCCCCTGACCATCGCCGGCTTCCGCAGCCTGATCGCATCCTTCGTCGTTCTTCTCTACGTGAAGCGGCCGCATATTCACCTGTCGTTTCCCCAGGTCGCTGCGACCGTCTGCAACGCCGCGACCATGATGCTTTTCGTCGCGGCCAATAAAACGACGACGTCGGCCAACGCCATCATCCTCCAGTACGTCGCCCCGGTCTGCACGGCCTTCATCGGGGCCTGGCTGCTGAAGGAAAAGACCCGCCTCGAACACTGGATCGCGATTGTCCTGGTGACGGCGGGAGTCGTCGTGATGTTCATGGATAAGCTCGGCGGCGGGCAAACCCTCGGTAACATTCTGGCCCTGCTTTCCGGGATCGCGTTCAGTTTCTACTTCGTGTTCATGCGTATGCAGAAGAACGAATCGCCGATCGAGTCGATCCTGCTTTCCCACTGGCTGGTAGCGGCCATCGGCCTCACAGCCACGCTGTTTGTCCCCGCCCCCCGTTTCACCCTGAAAGCCGTGGGAGCGATCGCCGTCCTGGGAATCTTTCAAATCGGAGTCGCGGCGATCTTGTTTGCCGCGGCCATCAAACGCATTTCGGCCATTTCAGCCAATTTGATCGCGGGAATCGAACCTGTCTTCAACCCGCTCTGGGTCTTTCTCGCCCTGGGCGAGACGCCGGGAACAAAGGCGCTCATCGGCGGGGCGGTTATTATTGTCGCCGTCACCGGAGTGTCGATCAGCAGCGCCCGCCGCGCCGCCCTCCCCCCTTCCCGTCCTATTTGATGTAGCCGAGCGCCCGGAGCTTTTCTTCCAGGGCTTCGTCAACGACGATTTTTTTGCCTTTGGGTCGGTTTTCCTCTTTGCCGAAAATCTCGCCCATTATTCTCGACAGGTCACGGACGATATTCCGCTCCCCGTCGGCCAGGTTGCGCTTCTCCCCCGGATCTTCGAGGAGATGAAAAAGCTCGACCGGTTTCACGGCCGGCGGCGGCGGGGAAAAGAAGACATAAGCCCCGGGGCCGAAGTCCTCGTTCACGATCAGCTTGTAAGGGCTCCGGAGAACGGCCGCGCGCCGGGGGATGTTCTCGGCCTCATCGGCCGGAAGGTAGCTCGTCAGGATCCGAGCGTTCTCATCCTTGCCCTCGGCCAGCCCGGCCAGGCTCGTTCCGTCCAAATCTTCTTCCGGATGAGAAAGGCCGGCCGCCTCCAGAATCGTGGGCATGACGTCCGTCAGGCCTACGAACGGCTCGACTCTCCGCCCCTTATGGCGGGATTCCGGCCACTTGATGATCAACGGGACGCGGATGAGTTCCTGATAAACCGTATGGGTGTGTTCCCAGCAGTAGTGATCGTAAAATTCCTCCCCGTGGTCCGAGGTGACGACGATCATCGTCCTTTCGTACAGGTTCAGCCGTTTCAGCTCGGCAATCAGCGGGCCGATCAGCGCCTCGTCGGTATAGCGGATCTCGCCGTCGTAAAGCGCGACCAGGTTTTCCGTTTGGAGCGGCGTCAGCGTCCGGAAGAGAGCCGGCGACCCGGGCTCCAGGAGGCTCTGGAGGTGGGCAAATTTCCAGGGATGGTTTTCCTTGAGAAAAAACTCCCCCTGGGGAGAGGGGGATTTGTAGGGATTGTGGATTTGAAACGTGTGAAGAAAAAGAAAGAATTTGTTCCGCCCGTTTTCCTCCAGCCACCGGGCCGCGCGCTTGTAAACCCGTTCGGCCGAATCCGCCATCTTGTTCGCCCCCTCGACTTCGCTGAAGAAATCGAAGCCCTTGGCAAAGCCGTACCCGGCGCCGACCGTCGCCCCGCCGGTGACGGCCGCCGTCTGGAAACCCGCCGTCCTGAAGGCGTCCGCCAGGGTCCGGACGGACGGATCGAGGAATTCATCGACGTACAGAACCCGGTGATGCACGGGGAGAAGGCCGGTCATGAGGGACATGTGGGCCGAAAGCGTATAGGGCGCGGTGGTGAAGGCGTTTTGAAACACCGTGCAATCCCGGACCCATTGGTCAAGAAACGGACTGGTGGGCTTGTCGTACCCGTAACAGCCCAGGTGATCGGCCCGGAGAGTGTCCAGGGAAACGAGGACAACGTTGATATCTGCCTCCTCCCGCTTCCCCGCGTCGCTCATGGAAACGATGACCGGATTGATCCAAAAGGCGGGCTCGGAATCCGCGATTTCGCCCTCCGGCCCGGCCGCGCCGTTTTTCCGGCCGGCAAAAGTTCTTAAAATAATCTTCACTCTTTTATTTTCAAAGTCCGACAGGTCGATGAACTTGAAAACGCCGGCCCTCTGCTCGGGAAGACGGCCCGGGTCGAGATGCGCGGCGAAGAGTTCGATTTTTACTCCTCCCTGTTCCGCCTCGACGACGAACGACACGCCGTCCCCTTTTTTCTCCCAGGCCTCGGGAAGAAGGCCGCAGCCGAGCCTGAGCACCGCTTTTTCTGGGACTTTAACGTTAAATTCGAACGTGCTCGCCGGCGGGGCAAAGAGCAGGTTGCGCCATACTCCCCCAACTTCCAGTTTTTTCTTGATCCCAAACGGATTCTCGCCGATGCCTTCGTCCGTGATTCCGAACTCCCGCAGGTAATAGAAGGGAAGGTCGACTTCCCGGAGCGGATTGGAAATCCGGATGAAGTCGACCGTGACCGCGGCCGGCGGCGGGATGCCGCCGAGTCGGCCGGACTTCAGGCTGATCATCAACTCTTCCGTTTTCGTCCCTTCCGATAAAACCAGGGGAATCGACAGAAGCCCCGACGGCGGAATGGAGAGGGATCCCAGGTCCCGGGGCCCCAGGGCAAACGACAGCCGGCCGCTCTTGCCCTTCGTTCTGAGGTAAACCTCCAGCGACCGTCCGCCGGTCGAGGGAAAATCCAAGCGCTGGCGGAGAGGCGAGACGGGGCCGACGGACCGGCCGACGGGGATGACATAATCAACGGGTTCGGGGACGTACCGGAGTTCGAAATCGCCGTCCGGCCGGGCCGAGCCGGCCGGCGGCGAAACCAGGATCAGGTCGGCGGACGGCCGAATCCCGAGGGTTTCCAGGAGAACGGCCGTGCGGTTGCTTTTCCGTTCGGCGGTCCCGGCCGGAAACGAATTCCGGCAGGTGATGATCACCTCCGTCTCTTCCGGCCCGACTTCCTCCATCCAGGAGCGGGTCTCGAGCGTGACGAAGGAAACCTCTCTCCGGCCGCGGCCCGGGATTTCGATTTCGAGGACGACGCCGTAAGCGTCCGGGTCGTCGCTCCGGGCTCGGAGGTCGAAGACGGCCGCGCCGGACGCGAGAAGCGTCTTCACCCGGAGGGACTTTCCCGCCTCCAGGTCGTAATATTTTTTGACCGGCCCGCTCGTATCCTCCATCAAATTTCCCAGGCGAATTTTCCGTTTCCCCTTGATCCATTTCCAGGCATAACGATCCGTCAGGGGTTCCGGCGAGAATTCCAGCGGCCGTCCGTCGCGCAGGACCTGGACGTCCGCGAGTTTTTCGCCCGGGTATTGATGGGCCAGAGGAAAACGCGTGGCGACTCCCCACCACGGTTGGGATTCGACGATGAACTTCCGGAAGTCGTCCGGCCGGTTTTTCTGGCTGACGGGAACGAACACGGCCTCAAGACCGGCCAGCGGAGAGGACAGGACTTGCTCTTTTCCCAGACGATCGATCAGACGAAGGACGCTGGTTTCCCATTT
>CAYSGA010000203.1:0-4377 GCA_964430165.1 uncultured Eubacteriales bacterium | reverse complement strand
GCGAGGCGCGACGAAGTGGGCGGAACGGCGGCTGCTCCGGTCCGTCGACTTCGCCACGGCCGTTTCCGAGGTCGACGCGGGGACGATGGCCCGCTTGTATGGTGTCCATCCGATGCTTCTTCCCAACGGAATAGAGGCCGGGACCTTCGACGGGATTTCCTCCGCCGATATCGCTGTGATTCGAGGCCGGTATGGATTAAACGGGCAGGAGGCGTTGTTCATGGGGCTTTTGGGATTTCCTCCGAACGACGAGGCGGTCCGGTTCCTTTTTCGTATCTTTGACCGCGTCGTCCGGATGCATCCGGGGGCCCGGTTGGCCGTCTTGGGTGGGACGGTCCATGAATCAGCGCCCTGGCTCGTTAATCCCGGAACGATTCCCTTTGCCGATGTCCCCGCCGTCATCCGGAGTTCCGCCCTGGGTTTGGCCCCTGTTTTTTCGGGTTCGGGTACGAGGATCAAGATATTGGAATATGCTGCCGCAGGAATTCCCGTGATCGCGACGACGAAAGGAGCGGAAGGCCTTCCGCTCAGGGATCGCGTTCACCTCCGGCTAGCCGACGACGAAGCCGCGTTCACTGCGGCGATAAACGATCTCTATGGGGATCGTGCCGAGGCAGAGGCCATGGCCGCACGCGGCTCGGCCGAAGTCCGTCACGCCTTTGATTGGCCCGGTTTAGTCGCTCCCGTCGCGGCCGCCTGCGCCTCGCTCGTTGAAAAAAGGGCGGAGACCCGGATATGAAACCGCAGGTTTTATTTTTAGCGCCGTTGAAAAACGTTGACGCATTTCCGGACGAAACGGAAATCGTCCTTCGAATCATCCGGCGGGACGATCGTCTTTTATCGATCTGTGGAGAAGTCCTCGGGCGAAAATAGAGAATGTAGGGTGTCAAGATGATTTTAGTCGTTTTATGGATTCTCGTTTGGGGAGGGATGTTTACCGGCCCCTATAATCTGGAGATGCCAAAATTCGCCTCTTCTGCCCTCGATATTTTTCAGGGCCTTCGCGCGTTGTCGCCGCTTTTAGCCCTGTATTTGTCGATAATCTGGATCATTGCCAAGAGGCTGAGTTTGAACATACTGAGAACGCCTTTGGTTTTCTTTTTAGCTTATGGCCTGACGGGAGTTTGCACCTCATTTTTTTTGTCGGTCAACGCCGTGGAATCTCTTTATTGGGTGGGAGTTTTTTTGTCTCCGCTGGGCGTTGTTTGGTGTGCCATCGAGTCCGAACGGCCCCTGGATGTCTTACGCTCGATTATTGTCATCAATTACGCTGTTTTTGGATTCATCGCGACGAGTTTAATTCCCGAAGCCGTACGTGTTTTCCTGGGAAAAGAATCTTTTTCTTCATATTACAGACTATTCTTTGGCTTGGGCGAAATCACGAAAAATGGCGTCGGGCGGTTTGCTTTGGTGATGTTGGTTTTTTCTTTTATCCGATACATGACGACGCCCGGACGGAAAAGATACGTTTGGTTCCTGGGCATCGGACCCGCGGCGTTCTTGGTCATGATGACCCAGTCCAGGACGGCTTTGCTCGGATTTGCGGTCGTCGCCGTCATGTTTGTGGTGCTCTGGGGAGCGGATTGGCGTTATCTGTTTCTGGCCCCGGCGAGCGCATATGTCCTGTGGACATCGGGGATCAAATGGAGATTCCAGGGCTCGGTCGACCGGCTCTTGAGTTTGACCGGGCGAGAAACCACGTGGCAGAAAGGCTGGGCCCAAATCGAGCAATCCCCGTTTTTGGGTTGGGGATTTAACGCCGATCGCATTTTACTCCGGTACGAGCATATGCATAACGCGATTCTCCAGGCATTAATTCAAACGGGGATCATTGGGTGTTTGTTTTTCTGCGCGGTTTTTTTATGGTTTTGGTGGGAACTGATCACTTCCGGATTGATCCGAAAAGCCAAGACGTTGACGGGTTCGGAGAAAGCGTTCGTCATGGAATCCATTCTCATCGTCGCATTTATGACGGTCAGGTCGTTTTTCGAATCCACGGCGGCGTTTTATGGCGTGGACCTTCTTTTGCTTGTCCCGTCTATGGCCTATGCAATTCTGACCGTTCGGGAGAAAGCGGCCGGGCCAAACGAATCTGCTGAAGAATGTGCAATATGAAAATCCTGATCCATACAATGTATTTCCTTCCGGAAATGGGGAGTGCCCCCATTTTGATGGACGAGCTGGCCTCGTCGCTCGCGGCCCGGGGCCACCGCGTTGAAATCATTACGACCATTCCCCGCCCGCCCCACAATCGCGAATACGAGGGAAAATTGTTCGTCCGGGAGACGCGGAATGGGGTTTCCGTCAAACGCTACCCCACCAATTTCACGGTCCACCCGATCGGCCGGCTGATCGCCTGGACGATCTACACTCTGGCCACCTTCTGGAACCTGCGGACCGTCCGGCGCGGCGATGTGGTGTTTCTCCGTCTCCCGCCGCTGCAACTCGGCCTGACCGGAATCCTGGCCCGGCGTCTCTGCGGGGCGTCGGTCATCCTCAACGTCCAGGACATCCACCCCGATCTTTCGATCGAGGCGGGCATTCTCCGCAACCCGGCGGCGATCCGGGCTGCGGCGGCCTTCGAAAAATGGATCTACAAGGGCCATGACCGGATCGTCGTCATCAGCGACGGCTTTCGAAAGAACCTGCGGGCCAAGGGCGTCCCGGACGAAAAAATTTCAGTCATCCCGAACTGGGTGGATACGGACTTTCTCCGGCCTCTGCCCAAGGACAATCCGGTGTCCCGGCGCTTCGGCCTCCAGGACGCGTTCACGATCATGTATTCGGGGACGATCAGCATCTCCAGCTTCGAAACCCTGGTCCAGGTCCTGGAAGCGGCCCGTTTTCTGGCGAACGACCCGGAGATCCGGGTCGTTATCGTCGGAGACGGCCTCAAACTGCCCGACCTGCGGGCCCGGGCGGACGAGCTCCGCCTGGGCAACGTTGATTTTCTTCCTTTCCAGCCGTATGCCGACCTCCCCGGTCTGCTGGCTTCGGCCGACGGGCTGCTCGTCCCCCTCGACAAGGACAAGTCGTTTCTATCCGTTCCTTCGAAGCTCTACAACTTCCTGGCCGCCGGCCGTCCGATCCTGGGGCTGGCGACCGAATCCTCCGAAGTTTTTCAGATCATCCGCGACGCAGCGTGCGGCCTCTGCGCCCCGCCCGACGATCCGGTCCGGATCGCGGCCGCCGTCCGCGCCCTTAAGGAGGCCCCGGACCAGTGCGCGGAGATGGCCGCTCGAGGCCGCCGGCTGGCCGAGGACATGTATTCGCGCCGGAGCGTGGTCGACGCCTTCGAAAAACTCATGGAATCGACCGGCCGCGGCCTGCGGAGATACCGCTCATGAAATCGTCGTTCTGGAAAGCGCTGTTTCTCAAACGACCGTTCGACGTGGCTTTGTCGTTCTTCGGACTCCTCGTTTCGTCGCCGCTCTGGGTTCTCATCCCGGCTCTCCTCAAGATCGAGGACGGCGGGCCGATCTTTTTTAGGCAGGAGCGGGTCGGCAAAGGCGGCCGGATTTTCAAAGCCCTGAAATTCCGTTCGATGCGAACCGATGCCGAGAAGGACGGCCCGCAACAGGCGGTCGAGGACGACCCCCGCGTCACCCGGGTGGGCCGGATCCTTCGGGCTACGGCGATGGACGAATTGCCCCAGCTCGTCAACATTTTCAAGGGCGACATGAGTTTCGTCGGCCCGCGCGCCCTCCGGCCCCACGAAAAGGAAGTTCACGGCGATCCCGACCAACGGGACATCCAGGACATCCCCGGATACCGGGAACGGCACATCGTCCGGCCGGGGTTGACCGGATTGACCCAGGTCTTCCTCCCCGGCGACACGCCCCGCCGCAAAAAATTCCGGTATGATATGCTCTATCTCCGCAAACGAAGCTTTTGGTTCGACCTCCGGCTGATTTTTCTTTCCTTCTGGATCACCTTCCGGGGAAAGTGGGAATCCCGCCAATCGAAAATCTAGCATCCGATTGATTCAACAGCCAAAAAACGGCATAATAGGGCTCGGTTAAGAGCCGGCTGGTGATTGAGAATGATCAACATACGGATACTGAGGCCATGGAATATTTTGACGTGGCGGTGATCGGCGGCGGGCCGGCCGGCCTGCAGACCGCCCGCCTTCTGGCCGAAGGGGGGGCGAGCGTCGTCGTTTTTGAAAAAAAACCGGACATCGGCCGTGACGTCGTCTGCACCGGTTTTGTCGGCTCCGAAGTTTTTTCCGAGTTTCGGGTGCCGGCGGAGACCATCGGCCCCGAATTCCAGGAAGCGAAAATCGTATCTTCTTCGGGGCGGACCATCCCCTACCGGCACCGCGCCACGTACGCCACCGCCCAACAGGCACCGGCCGACCACGCAGGCGCACGCAAC
>CAYSGA010000202.1:0-4394 GCA_964430165.1 uncultured Eubacteriales bacterium | reverse complement strand
CTTTTTTTTCATGGGAATGCTTTTCTTTTTCGCCATGGTGATCTCTCCGTGGGAAATCCGGATCAACCGTCTTTTCGTTCCCACTCGTAGGGGATTTCACCGGAATGAGGGTCGAGCCGCTGCTCGTCCGGATTCTTGTAATCATACGGTTGGGTCGGGACGTTGACGACGATCGATTCTTCCTGACTTGTACAGATCCACCCGTGGTAAACACCGATGGGGATGTGGATCAGAAGCGGATTGTGGACGCCCATAGTGAACTGGTTGATCTCGCCCTTGGTCGGGGATCCCTCCCGGGCGTCGCAAAGCGCGACCTTGACCATTCCGTGGACGCAAGCCATGTTGTCGGCCTGCTTCTCGTGCTTATGCCAACCCTTAATGACGCCCGGATACGTCGCGGAGATGTAGGCCTGGCCGAATTTTTCGAAAAATTCGTCGTCGACCCGGAATATTTCCATCAATCGGCCCCGCTCGTCGGGGATGACCTTGAGTTTTTTGACAATGACGCCCTGTATCATTTTATCCCCCCGCCGGTTGTCTCGCGGGACAACCGAACAAGATATTCGCCATAGGCGTTCGGGATGAACGCGGCCAAACGGCGCAACGCCTTCGCGTCGATATAGCCCTGATGATAGGCGATTTCCTCCGGGCAGGCGATCATGAGACCCTGCCGGTCCTCGACCGCTTGGACGAAATTGGCCGCCTGGAGGAGCGACTCGTGGGTCCCGGCGTCGAGCCAGGCCACGCCCCGGCCCATCTCCTCGACCTTCAGTTCGCCCCTCCGCAGGTATTCGAGATTGAGGTCGGTGATTTCGATTTCGCCGCGCGCCGACGGTTTGAGGGCGGCCGCCAACTCCGATACCCGGCCGTCGTAAAAATACAGCCCTGGAACGGCGAAATGCGACCGCGGCTGGACCGGCTTTTCCTCGATGCTGACGGCCCGGCCATCGGCGTCGAATTCGACGACGCCATAGCGCTCGGGATCCTTCACCGGATAGGCGAAGACGACCGCTCCCGATTTCAGCCGGGCGGATTTTTTGAGCTGGCCCGCCAAGCCATGACCGAAAAAGATATTGTCGCCCAAAATCAGGCAAACAGGCTTTCCCCCGACGAAATCGCGGCCGACGAGAAAGGCGTCGGCCAGGCCCCGCGGCTTGTCCTGGGCCCGAAACGTGAACTCCAAGCCCCATTGCCGACCGTCCCCGAGGAGGTCGCGGAAAGCGCCGAGGGACTCGGGAGTGGTGATCACCATAATTTCCCGTATCCCGGCCAGCATCAGCATGGAAAGGGGGTAATAAATCATCGGCTTGTCGTAGACCGGAAGAAGCTGCTTGCTGACCGCAAAAGTCAGCGGGTTGAGGCGGGTGCCCTTGCCCCCGGCCAGGATGATGCCCCTCATCGGATCGTCCTTTCGTCGGATTTCTCCTAAAAATATAACACAGATTGACAGATTTTCCCAAAAACATTACTGTGGAAGGGGCTATTTTCCGGGGATGGGAATGACAACGAAACGAACCACTAATCATCGATTGCTCTTCGCCGCGGCAACCATCGTCTACACGCTGCTCCTGGGGATCTTCTACTGGAAATACGTTCCCCTCGTCGCCGGATATCAGCTGACCCTCGCGCCCGTTCTCATCCTCCTAACGATTTGGACGGCGATCGACATCCGCCGGGGGCTGATCGCCTTTATTTTTCTTTTTCCCCTAATCAACAACCTGCCTTATTTCTTCAAACTTTACGAACCTCTTCCCACGGCCCCCTCCGCCCTGATCCTCTTCCTGTTCTTTTTTTGGGGCTGGCTCCTTCATCGGACATTCGTGGCCCCTGATCCGGCCCGCGACGGGGAGAAGCCGAACGAACCCATATTCACTCCTCTCCGGCTTTTTGCCGCGCTCGTCGCCGTTTCCGCCCTGATCACGTTTTGGCGCTACACGAATTTCTTCCCTCTCTGGAGACCGCGGGTATATGAACTAGTCACCAACGCCTTCGGAACGAGCGCCGGCGGGGCGCTCATGAGTGTCGTGTTCTACGCCTTGACCTATCTCACCGGAATCGCTTTTTTTGCAATTCTTGTTCGGGCCGTCCGCTCCGAGGCGTTCGTCCGCAAAGCGATCACGGTCCTGGGCGCGAGCACGCTTCTCTCCCTCGCCTTCGGCTTGTTCCAGCATTTCAAAGCTTCCACCCTCGGGAATAATCCTATCAGCATCGAGGCTGGGCTCATTAATGCGACATTTAAAGACGCCTTGTCCTTTGGGGCGTATCTCTCCATGATCGTCCCCCTATTTCTGGGCACCTTACCCACCCTTAAAGGCAGGGCCAGGGCGATCCCGGCGTTGTCAATCCTTCCGGCCGCCTTTCTATTGTTCTACGCCGGCTCGAAGAGTGCGCTCATTTCCGTAGCCGTCGCCCTGGCCGCCTTAGGGTTGTTCGCCTTGGCCGCAGTCATCAAACGCCGCCGGCTCCCGGCCAAAAAACTCATCCCCATCGGTTTGATCTTCCTCTTTCTCGCGGCCGCCTCTGTTTTCGTCCTCGTTTCAAAAAAGACGCCGATCGACGCTCTCCGCAAATCGACCACCATTGTCCGCATGGACGATTTCGGCCTCAGGCTGAAAGTACGGACTTCCACGGCTTGGACCATCGCCCTGAGGATGATCAAAGACTATCCGTCAAGCGGTCTTGGAGTCGGATCGTTCATCATCGAGTCCGCCAACGACGCCAAGGCGTTCGCCATGGACATCGGAGTCCCCCAATCGGCCGAAAACCTCCCCTTGCAGATCGGATCGGAGTTGGGCATTCCTGGAGTTTTGCTCTTTCTCTGGATTCTTTGGGAAATCATCCGGCGGGGGGTCAAATCCTATCGTTATGCGCCCCGTTCCTCCCTCGAACGAGCCCTCGTGCCCGCCGCCGGAGCCGGTCTTCTGGCCTTTTTTCTCAACGCTCAGACGCACTCTTACATCGGAAGCTACGAGATCCAGTATGCGTTCTGGTTCTTAGCCGCGGTTCTCTTCGCCGCCGCTTCCCCTTCTCCCCCCGCCGATAAAGCATCCGGCCGGCGGATCTCCATCTTTCATATCGCCGCCCTCGCCATGGTCGTCTTCGGGGGGATCTCCCTATTCTGGAGTTCGGTCCATTCGCTCTCCCTCAACGCTCAGACCCGGAGCCACGGCCTCCGGCAGGAGTTCGGTCTCGGCCCGGTCGAAAAAAATACCGAGGGACTCGAATTCCGCTGGAGCGGCCGATTTGCCGGCACTTCCTGCCTAATCGACGGTTCGGATATAGAGATATTGCTTTTGGCCTCCCACCCCGATGTTCAAACCCGGCCAGTCCGGGTGAAAATCCTCATCGCCCCCGATCTCGCGACAAAACCAATCGTGCTCCGGGATCTTCTATTGAAGGAAAGCCGTTGGGAGAAAATCGTCTTGACTACGCCGGCCGCCATCCGCGGCCCCGCCCTTCTGCTTTTCGAAGTCGATCGGACTTGGAATCCGATGAGGTCCGGCGTCTCCTCCGACTCACGAGACCTCGGCTTGGCGATCGGAAATATAAAAACCTCCGGCCAATAGGGATCGAACGAAAGGCAGAGCGCCGCAGAGGAAACTGCGGGCGTGGGATGGATGGGAGAACGGGAGCAGGGCGGTCTACTCCGGAAGATCAGCGCCGTCGATTACGGCCGGCGAAAACACCGGACAAAGTTTCGATCAGAATTTTGATATCGAAGGCGGCGCTCATCCGGGAGATGTAATAAAGATCATATTCGAGTTTTTCTTTCGAATCCTTCGTCGAAGCGGCATAAGGATAATTGGTTTGGGCCCAACCGGTCAGGCCGGGTTTGACGAAATGTCGGAGAGCATAAAAGGGGATTTCCTTCTGGAGACCGGCCACAAACTCGGGCCGTTCCGGCCTTGGACCGACAAGGCTCATCTCTCCCCGAAGCACGTTCCAGAGCTGGGGCAATTCGTCGAGATGAAGCGCCCGAAGAACCCGGCCGATGCGAGTCACTCGATGGTCGTTCTCCCGGGCCCAAACCGGCTCATCGTCCTCGGCGTTTTCGATCATAGACCGGAATTTGTGAAGAAGAAATTCGATCCCGTTCTTCCCGACTCTCCGTTGGCTGTAGAAAACCGGACCCCGAGACTCGATTTTGATCAGCAGGGCGATCAACGGCCAGAGAGGCAGACCGACCACGAACAACCCCCCCGCCAGGGTGATGTCGAAAGCGCGCTTGATCTTTCCAATCGGAAGATTGTTGGCCAGGGAGAACCCCTTGGTGTTAAGGAAACTGCTCTCGTCCTTCGTGTAGTCGATGGGAATCCGGAATTCCAACCGCTGATACATCTCCGAGACGTCGATGACCTCCACCGCCCGACGGTGGGCTCGGAGTATCTCCGCCG
>CAYSGA010000201.1:0-4394 GCA_964430165.1 uncultured Eubacteriales bacterium | reverse complement strand
TTCTCGACCTCGAGACGACCGGCCTGGCCGGCGGAACGGGAACCATCCCGTTTCTCGTCGGCCTCGGCTATTTCCGGGAGCGGGCGTTCGCCGTCGCCCAGTATTTTCTCGGCGACCCGAGCGAGGAAGGCCGGATGCTCCAGGAATTGTCCCAGTTTTTCGCCGAGATGAATTTCAAGTCCGTCCTGACGTATAACGGAAAAGCGTTCGACCTGCCCCTACTGGAAACGCGCTTTATCCTCCAGCGGAAATCCCTGTCTCTCATCGGCCTGCCCCACCTGGATTTCTTGTTTGCGGCCCGGACCCTGTGGAAGCACAAGCACGACAACTGCCGCCTGTTTCACCTGGCCCAGCAGGTCATCGAGGCGCCCCGCGACGAGGATATCCCCGGGGCCGAAATCCCGTACCGGTATTTCGATTACCTTCGAACCGGGGATTTCAGCCGAATCGAACCCATCCTTTATCACAACCAGGAAGACATCCTGTCGCTTTTGGGGCTGGTGATTTCCGGGGCGAACCTCTTTTCCGACGAGGACCTCGGAGGCGAGGCGGGCCCGGATCCCCTGGACCTGGTCGGTGTCGGAAAGGTTTTCGCCAGCGTGGGGGAGGCAGTCCGCTCGACCCGCTTGTTTGAACGGGCCTTGGTCGGCCGTCTGCCGGCGGAGGTCGCCCTTTCGGTCGTCCGGAAACTATCCGCCCAGCTGAAAAAAAACGCCGACTGGGAAAAGGCCGTCGCCTTGTGGCGCGACGGCTCGGCGGCCGACCAGGTTTTCTGCTACCGGGAACTGGCCGTTTATTACGAACACAAAGCCCGGAATCTCCCGGAGGCCAAACGGGTCACCGAGGAAGGACTGGCCCGGGCCGTGGAACGGTCTTCAGTCGAGCGGGCGGATTTCGAGAAAAGGCTGGCCCGTTTAGACGTTAAAATCCAGAAGAGCGGTGAAACGAAGAAGCGGGCGCGGTCTTAGCTCTGTTCGGGCTCAGGGGGAAGGCAGGGCGGCCTCGTAGCCCTTTGCCGTGTAGAGGATCGCCCGGTCGAAAAACAGCAGGACCTGGTTGTGGAACTCCATGGCCTGAATGAAATCCTCGGCGGTGTCCAAGAGACCCTGTTCGTCGATCCGTTTCCAAAGGACGCGGCGCATCAGGTTCAAGGCGTGCAGAACTTCGGAAAGGGGAAATCCCTCCGTGCGGCGCTGGATCCCCAGGGCCGTGTAATATTTGGCCAAGTCCTCGCGCTCCGATTTTCGAGAAATCCAGGCGTTCAGGTTGCGATAGAGGTTGAAGGCCCGTTCGTAAAGCTCCTTGGACGTGTAGGTGTGGAACGACGGCGTGTGAGGGTGTTCGTGGAGCGTCCGGACGAGCTCCCCGGCCAGGTCATCCGCTTCCGTCTCGATCAGCTTGATCAGGCGGCCGGATCCGGGCAAATAGAGCGCGCGGGTTTCTTGCGGGATGATATCCACGGTGATCCTCCTGTTTTTTAATATCATATCCGGGCCTCCGGCAAAGTCAATTCCTTTTAGTCCTTCCGGAAAATTGCGTGCTCGTTGGAATTAAAAAGACGGAAACTCCTCTGGAAACGGTTCTCCTGACTCCCAGAGGTCGTGTAGGACTGTCCTCACGCCAAGGGCGAGGAGGACTTGCCGGAAGACGCATAGCGGAGGGGGCCCTGAAGATTGAGGGGGAACCCACTTCTCATGGTTCCCCCTCAACGGGCAACGGCCGTGCATCTTCGAACGCGCGGCCTGCCCTGCTCCCCTTCCAGGTCGCAGAATCCCTCCCGCCCATGGTCTAGGTAATTTTAGACGACCTTACTGGTTCCCAGGCTTTGCAGTCCTACGCGACCCTCGGGAGCAAGGGTGCGACTGGAGGGAAGCCTTTCCAGAGGAGGAGTTTCTACCCTTTTTGAAAAATGAGCGTTGTAAATTCTCCCCTGTTTCTGGCATAATACCGGCCTCCCGGACGACGAGCCTGTAGCTCAGCTGGATAGAGCGTTTGGCTACGAACCAAAAGGCCGGGGGTTCGAATCCCTCCAGGCTCGTGATCTTCAACCGGTAAAGCGGCCGCCATGCCCGTCATCGACCCGATTCCCGTCGAACTCAGCCCGGACGAGGCCGTCCGCGTCCTTCGTCTGGACCGCCGCCCGGGAGGGGAGGATCTGGCCCGGAAACTTTTGGCCGAGACGTCGTCCCTGTTCCGGCCCCGGGCGTTTTACCGGGAAGCGTTCATCGAGTCCCGGACCGCCGATGGGGTGACGGTCGAGGGCCGCGTTTTTCGGAGTCGCATTCTAAGGGTTCAGACGGACCGGGCCTTCAAGGTCTTTGCCTATGTCCTGACGATCGGGCCGGATTTGGAAACGCACGCGGCCCGGTTGGGGGACCCTCTTCACCGGTACGACCTCGAAACCCTGGCGGACGCGGCCCTGGACGCGGCCGCGGAAAAAATCCGGGAGCGCATCGGCCGGGAATCCGGGTTCGATCGCCTCTCCGCAATGAACCCGGGAACGCTGGAGGATTGGCCGATCACGGAACAGGTCCCGCTCTTCGACCTCCTCGGAGATGTGGAATCCGAAATCGGCGTCCGGCTGACGGATTCGCTGTTGATGATCCCGCGGAAATCCGTCAGCGGCGTTTTGTTTCCCTCCCAGGAAACTTTTCTTTCCTGTCGTCTCTGTCCCCGGCGGTCCTGTCCGGGCCGAAAGGCCGCCTTCGACCGCGCCGCCCCATACATCAAACGACCTGAGTAATGGAATCGGTCCCAACTCTTTCCGCAAATGATCGGAATCGCTGTTACGGAATAAGACGGACCCTTCGTGTGGTCGGGATTGCCTCTCCTGACTCCCAAGGGTCGTGTAGGACGTGTCAGAAGCCGCATAGCGGAGAGGGGCCCCTGAAGATTGAGGGGGAATGCTTTCCCCTCAACGGGCAACTGCAGCGCATCTTCGAACGCGCTGCTTGCCCTGCTCCCCTTTCTTTCAGGACTGGTTCCCAGGCTTTGCAGGCTTGGCAGTCCTCCCCGCCCTTGGCGTGAGGGAAGTCCTACGCGGCGACCCTTAGTAGCTAGGGTGCGGCTGGAGGGAGGGCCTCATGGCCGATGGAAATTCCACCTTCGAGAAAATGAGTGACTTCCAGATTTAGATGGGCCTGGGGCTGCGGTTCCTCTTGCAAAAAAGGCAGATTTGGTGTATAAGTCCCTTTAATTTTTTTGACTTCCCCCTGTTCTAAGGAGACGACCATGAAAAAGGAATTTACCGCCGTTTCGATCCCGACGTCTCTCCACAAAGAAATCGAAGACGCCGTCCGCGGGACCGCCGATCCATCGGTCGCGAATTACGTCGCCAAAGTCCTCCATGAATCCCTCAAGAAAGGCGGCTCTCCGGAGGAGGTTTTCAGCCCGGAAGAAGAAGAAAAGGTTAAAGATCGCCTGAAAGCCCTCGGTTATATCGATTGAAGGCCGGGGATGCGTTCCCGGGACTGACGGTCTCGGATTCCCGGGAGAAATATCAACGAGGAGTAGATTGATGATTCAACCGCATGGCGGAAAGCTGATCGACCGCGTTCTGAAAGGGGCCGCCCTGGACGAAGCGAAAAAACGGGCCGGAACCCTTCCCGCGGTTCGTCTTGATGCCGAATCCACGAGCGACGTCGAGAACATCGCCACCGGCGTGTTCAGCCCCTTGGAGGGTTTTTTAAGCCAGAAGGATTTCCGGAGCGTCCTTGACCGGATGCGCCTTTCAAACGGCCCGGCCTGGACGATTCCCGTCGTTCTGGCGGTCGATAAAAAGACGGCCGACGGCCTCTCCGTCGGCGGGGATGTCGCTCTCGTCAATCCCGCCGGCGAAATCGCGGCCATCCTCCACCTGACTGAAAAATACAGCTGCGACAAGGCGGAAACCGCCCAAAAAGTCTTTAGCACGGTCGACCCTGCCCACCCCGGCGTGGCCAAGATCATGAATATGCCCGAGGTTTTGTTGGCCGGCCCGATCGATCTGATTCGGGAAACGTCGACCCCTTACCAGAAGTACAAGCTCAGCCCGCGGGAAACCCGCGCGCTTTTTCAAGAAAAAGGCTGGACGACGGTCGTCGGATTCCAGACCCGGAACACGCCCCATATCGGCCACGAATACGTCCAGAAATCGGCCCTGACGCTGGTGGATGGCCTGTTCATCAACCCGGTGATCGGGAAGAAGAAAAAAGGGGATTACCGGGACGAAGTCATCCTGTCCTCCTACGAGGAACTGATCAGGAATTATTACGTGCCCGAACGGACGACCATGGCCATCCTGATGATGGAAATGCGGTACGCCGGGCCCCGGGAAGCCATCTTCCACGCGGTCATCCGCAAGAATTTCGGCTGCTCCCACATCATCATCGGCCGCGACCACGCCGGCGTAGGGA
>CAYSGA010000200.1:0-4404 GCA_964430165.1 uncultured Eubacteriales bacterium | reverse complement strand
ATTGGACGATCGACGTCCCCCGGGAAACCGACGCGGTTAAAATCATGAGCATCCACAAGGCCAAGGGGGCCACGATCCCGGTCGTGATCTGCCTTTTCTACGGCCAGTCCTTCAAGGGCAATGACTTCTATCTCCAGGACGATGAAAACGGTGTTCACGTCTTCAAAATAAACCAGAAGTCGGCCGAGGCCGACGCCTTGCTCGGAAAGATATACCGGGAAGCCAAAGACCGGGAATGGGTGGACAAGCTCAACACGCTCTATGTCGCCCTGACCCGGGCCCAGTTCGAGTTATATATCGTCGGGGTCAAGGGGAAACGGGGCAAATACCCCTTCGACCTCCTGGAGTCCGTGTTTGATCGAGACGGCAAGGAACCCGAAATCCTCGCGAGAGCGGCCCGCTGGACTTGGTCATTCAAACAAGGCGAGGCCGCCCGGCGCGGGGCCTATCTCCCGCCGGGGGATCGGGAGAAAAGCGGTGAATCCGGGGAACCCGGCCTCCGGCAGGAGGTCGAACACCGGGCCGGTTTTTCCGAGCCGCCCACGAACATGCGCGAGTCGTTGAATTCCACCGGGGTCCGGCGCGGCGTATGGATCCACCGGATCCTGGCCGGTGTCGAATTCAATCGCGCCGGCTGGCCCGGGGAAATCGCCGCGGCCCTGAACGCCCTTGACCCGTCCGCTTCCGATAAGCCCGCGGCCGAAGAGGCCGGGACATCGCTTCGGCGGGCGTTTGGGAAATCCGTCGAGGCGTCCTGGTTCGAGCCGCGTCCCGGACGCCTCGTCCACCGGGAATTCGATGTCTGCGACGCCGGGGGAGACATCTACCGGATGGATCGCGTCGTCGTCGATCCCGAATCTGTCCTGGTCGTCGATTTCAAGACCGGAAGCCGGCCGCAATTCGCCGGGGAATACCGGGAGCAAATCCGCCGTTATCGCGGCTTGATGAAGGATCTTTATCCCGGCCGGCCCGTTCGCGGCGTGCTGGCTTTCTTGGACCAGGACCGGATCGAGGAGGTGGAATGAGCTCCGATCGGGTCCGACTGGTGTCGCCGCGCGAGAGTTTGATCGCGGCCGTCGCCGAACGCCTGCCCCGAGAGGGCCGTGATTTTTCCCGGTCCTGGGTCGTGTTCCCGGAGCGCCGGCCGGCCTATTACCTCCGGAAACACCTGGCCGAACGGGTCGGCGCGGGGTTTATCCCGCCGCGGGTTTTTTCGCTCGACTCGTTCACGGACCATGTTTACGCGGAACGTCTCGGCCGCCGGACGCGGTCGATCGACGTCCTCGACGCCGTCGCGATTCTGCTGGATATCCAGCGCAGCGCCCCCGCCCACCTCGGCCGCGAGCACTTCCTCACGGCCGATCATTTCTTCCCCCTCGGGGTCAAGCTTTACCAGGACCTTGAGGAATTGACGGCTGCCGGGGTCACCGGCGATCAACTTAAAAATGTCGATCTGTCCGTTCAGGACGCAGTCTCGGGCGCGGGGTCGGGCCTGATGACCGACCGGTCCCGGGCCCGGCTTCAGGACCTCTCGGTTTTTCAGGAAAAATTCCTCGAGGCGGTTTCCGCCGCGGGGTTTTCGACCCGGGCTCTGCGGTTGCGGGCCGTTTCCGAAGAAATCGACCGGGCCTTGTTCCCGGACGTTGACCGGTTCGTTTTCGCGGGATTTTTCTCCCTGAACGAAACAGAGCAGTCCCTGATCCGCCGGATGCTCGACTGGGAGGATTTCACTCTCCTTCTCCACCGGGCCAAGGGCATCGAGGACGTTCTCGGGAAATTGGGGATCGAAACGGAGGCGGAAGCGGGGAAGGAAAGCCGGGCCGCCGTCCGGCCCGAAATCACGTTCACCAAGTGCCCCGACACGCACGGCCAGGTCTTCGCCCTCAACGCCATCCTTCGGGACAAGTTGGCCGAGCCCACGCAGTTCAATGAACGCCAGGTCGTCGTCCTTCCCTCGCCGGAGACGCTGTTCCCCCTCTACCAGCAGACGCTGGCCGATCTTGCCCAGGAGCAGTTCAACATCTCCCTCGGCTACCCGCTGACCCGGACGCCGATCTTCACGTTCTTCGAGCGGCTCCTGGGGGTTCTCCAGACCGGCGATGCGGACGGGCGGATTTACGCGCCGGATTACATGCGCTTCGTTCTTCATCCATACGCAAAAAATCTCCACTTCCCCGGACCGGAACCCCGGTCCGACCTGACCCGCATCCTTTTCCACGCCGTCGAAGAAGCCTTGACCGGGAAAAAGGGGCGGGCGTTCTGGTCGCTTCGGGAAATCGAATCCGAGCCCGCCGTCCGCGAAGCCGTCGAAAACCTTTCCCGGGGGGTGGAGGGCGCGCCGGTCCCGGCCGCGTTTCTCGATCACCTGCGGAACATTCACGAAGCGCTGATCGAGCCGCTGCGGACGATCGCCTCGGTCGGCGATTTCGCTGAAAAACTGATCCGCATCCTCGATTATGTTTATGAAAACGGCACGGCCCGCCGTCATTATTTCTTCCACCCCTACGCCGAGGCGTTCATCGCCCGGCTGGAAAAGCTGGCCGGGTCCCTTCTCCGGGATGCGGTTTTCGAGGAGCGGGAGGGCTATTTCAACCTGTTCCGCAAGGTGGCCGCGGCCGGGTCCGTCCCGTTTTTCGGAACGCCGTTGCGGGGCCTTCAGGTCCTGGGATTCTGGGAGACGCGGGGGATTCCGTTCGAGGACGTCTACTTGATGGACGTGAACGAAGATGTCCTGCCGGCCTCCCGGCGCGTCGATTCCCTTCTGCCCTACGGCGTCCGCCGGGCCCTCGGCCTTCCGACTCACCGCGACAAGGAAAGGGAGATCGAACATCACCTGGACGTCCTGGTTGGCGGAGCCAAGCGCGTCCATTTCTTTTATGTCGAGGCCCGGGACCGGGAGCGCAGCCGTTTTGTTGAACGGCTACTTTGGGAATCACGGAAGAGGGACCCCCGGAAAAAAACGGAAACGCCCGTCCGGACGGTTCGGTACAAACCCGACCTCAAGCCCCATCGGCCCGACTCCGTCGGGAAAACGGATGAGATCATCAAGACGCTTCAAGGGCTGACCTATTCCGCCACCTCGCTGGATTCTTACCTTCACTGTCCGCTCCGGTTCCATTATCGATATGTCCTCGGTCTGAAAGAACGCGAAGAGCTCGACGAGGAGATCGAAGCCAAGGATGTCGGCACGCTCGTCCATCGCATCCTGGAGGAGGAATTCACGCCGTTGATCGGCCGGCCGCTCCGGCCGGAGGATTTTTCGGCCGCCCGCATGGGCCGGCGCGTCGAGGACTTTTTCCGCCATGACTTCGGTGCGAACTTGAGCGGCCGGGCCTACCTGATGATGCTCCAGACGAAACGCCATTTAAGCGATTATGTCGAGCAGTGCCAGGCGGCGGTTGTCCGCGGTTTCCGGGCCGAAAAAAAAGATGTTGTGATTCTGGACCTGGAGAAAAAGCACACGATGCGCCGCGGGATATTCACCCTGGCTGGACGTTTCGACCGGGTCGAAACGCGCGGCGAAGACCTATACGTTCTGGATTACAAAACATCCGCGGACGAAAAAAAATATGGAATCAAGTGGAATAAGCTCGTCCTCGAGGATCGGGCGACTTGGTCGAAGGCGATCGGCAGCTTCCAGATGCCGGTCTACACGATTCTGGCCGCGGAACTGTTCAACAGGGAACCGGATCAAATCCAGGGCCGTTTCGTCATGTTGGGGAAGCAGCGGATCGGCCCGGATATCGAGGTTTCGCCTTACGAGGCGAAAAGCCGGCGCATTGAAGCCGTGCCGGACGATCGCCAGGCCAGAATCGACCTCATGGGCAAACTCATCGATCTGCTTCATTCGGAAATCGTCGCCCCCAACGTCTCGTTCACGCCGGCGGCCGAAACGGACCGCGTCTGCCTCTATTGCGATTTCAAAAACCTGTGCAACCGGACCTGACCGTCCGCACGTCGGACGAACGTTTCTCCGGCGGGGGGCAGAGAAACTTGCGGGGTCTGTTCCTCCGGCCGGGCCGTCAATCCGGGATGAAATAGACGTAGATTTTACCCGTCGACGGGTAATGGATCACCCAGTCACGGGCGATCGCCGAGAGGATCGACACCCGGAATTTCCCCGGCGTCACGGACAATCCGGTACCGAGGATCTGGATCGGTCCACCCAACCGGCCGGAATATTCGAACGTTTTGGACGGCAGCACCTCGCGGTCTCCGGCGTAACCGACGTAATTTTGCCACCCCGGCTGGCCGATGGACGGGTGATTCTGCCAGGCATTGTTCGCCCAAAACTGGGGATAGATCGTCCCGACGGAATAGAGGTACCGGGGCGTGTCGTATTCCGGCCGGTCCTCCATGTGGAATTCGGCGTCGATATAGATCCGTCCGGGGGCGAGGATCGTG
>CAYSGA010000199.1:0-4412 GCA_964430165.1 uncultured Eubacteriales bacterium | reverse complement strand
ACCGAACTTGCCACGAGGGAATTCCAGCGCGTCCGCGGCCTGCCCGTCACCGGCGAGGTCACGCCCCATCATCTTCTCCTTTCGGAGAACGACGTGGAGGCGGGCGGACCCAATTTCAAAATGAATCCGCCGCTTCGCCGACCCGAGGACGTGTCCGCCCTGGTCGAAGCCGTCCGGCGCGGAGACGTGGACGTCTTCGCCACCGATCACGCCCCCCATACCGCCGCGGAAAAATCCCTCGAATTCAAAGACGCCCCCTTCGGCATCGTCGGCCTGGAAACGGCGGTTTCGCTGCTTCTGGACCGCCTGGTTCGGACGGGGGTCGTTTCTCTGTCCCGGTTCGTGGCGATGTGGTCGCTCCGGCCGGCCGAAATTTTGAAATGGCCGAAAAAAGGGCGGCTTGCCCCCGGAGCGGACGCGGATTTGACCCTCCTGGACCTCGAACGCCCGGTCACGGTGGACGCCTCGCGATTCGCCTCGCTCAGCCGCAACACTCCCTTCGACGGATGGGCGTTGCGGGGCACGCCGGTGATGACGATCGTTGGCGGAAAAATCGCTTTTACGGATGCTTCATGCTGAAAAAAAATTTTAAAAAACCCCAAGGCCGCGACCATTCCCTGGAAAAGCGGTTGAATTACCGCTTCAAGGACCAGTCGCTCTTTGAACGGTCCCTGACCCACAGCTCCCACGCCTACGAGACGCAGGACCTCCCCCGGGACAACGAGCGACTCGAGTTTCTCGGCGATTCGGTCGTCGGGCTGATCGCCGCGGATTTCTTTTACCGGTTGTACCCGGAGGCCAACGAAGGCGACCTTTCCAAGTTCAAATCGTCCGCCGCCAGCACCATCGCCCTGGCCGATTACGCCAGGCAGATCATGTTGGATGAGGTGATCCATCTGGGAAAGGGCGAGGAGAAGAGCGGCGGACGGAAAAAAAGCACCATCCTGGCCGGTTCGTTCGAGGCCCTGATTGGCGCGATTTACATCGACGGGGGATTCGAAGCCGCCCGGATGGTTTACGAACGGCTTCTTGAGGGGTCGTATTCCAAAATTAAAAAACAGGGCCTCGAAATCAACAACTACAAATCCGCCCTCCAGGAATTCCTCCAGAAGGAGGACCTCCCCTCGCCGCAATATAAAATGGTGACCGTCACCGGACCCGACCACCGCAAGGAATTCGTCGTCGAGGTCATCGTCAACAAGACCGCCCTGGCCAAGGCCAAGGGGCCTTCGCGCAAGGTCGCCGAGCAAAAGGCGGCGGAAAACGCCCTCAAAAGTTTCTTCGGCAAACGGATCAAGTCCCTGACCCCGGAAACGTTCCTCTTCAAATCCTGACGAGCGAATCTCCGTGGCTTGCCGCGGGGAAACGCGAGGCGGGTTCCCCCTCCAAGGTGACCGGCCTTCGGGCCGGGCGGCTCATTTGCTCAGCAGGCCTTCGAGCCACCGCATCGACGGGAAGTTCGAGGCGATGATCTTCATCACGACCATGATCGGCACGGCCAGGATCATCCCGGGAATCCCCCACAGCCAGCCCCAGAAGAACAGGGCGACCAGGATGGCCAGGGGGCTCAGGCCGAGGCCCTTGCCCATGATCCGGGGCTCGATGATCATCCCCGTGATTGCGTCGGTCACTAAGAGAATGGCCAGCATCCAGAAGGCCGGCCAGAACCGGCCGAGCTGGAGGATCGCGAAGCCGAACGGCAGGATCTTGGCGATGAAGGAGCCGATGTTGGGGATGTAATTCAGGACAAAGGTGATGAATCCCCAGAGAATGGCGTAGCGGACGCCGAAGGCCATAATGACCACCATGGCGAGCAGGCCCGAACCGAGGCTGATGAGAGTCTTGAGCACCAGGTATTTCTGGACTTGGCGGTCGATGTTGTCGACCACTTCGATGATCTGGTCGGACCGGCGGGGATAGGGAGAAAACCGGCGGATCTTCTCGTTCAGCTTGCCCCGGCCGGCCAGCATGAAGATCAGGAAAATCAGGACCAGGAATATCGTTGAGAAAAAAGATAGGAAGGTCCCCAGCGAATTCAGGACGAACGTCCCGACCTTGGTGATATCCAGGCTGTCGGCCCAGGCCAACGGGTTTATCGTCCCGCCGCCGGGCAGTTTAAAAGTGTTTTTCAGGCCGTCGACCATGTTCTTCAACTTGTTGCCGTAATCGGGAAGGTCCCCGGCCAGGGCCTTGCCGCTGGAATAAAAAAGCAGGGCCATCAGGTAGAGAACGACGAAAGCGAACAGGATGATCAGGACCAGGGAAATGGTCCGGGAGATTTTTATCTTTATCAGCAGGTCCTGGAGGGGGGCCAGGATGAAGTAAATGAACAAGGCCAAAAACAGCGGAAAAAGAACGGCTTTCGTCGACTTGAAGACGAATCCGAGGACGGCCGCGGCGACGATCCAGGCCGCGATCGTCAGGGCCTTGTTGTCTTTGTTCATGGCCGTATTTTACGGCCTTCCGGCATTAAGGTAAAGCCCTTTTCCTTACCCCCTCATATCATCCCCCGCGGGCATTGACCTTGACGGCAGCTTGGATATAATGAAGGACACTGTGTCCATCGAAAAGCGATTTCGGCGGGGGTCTCCCCGAGTGACTGTATCTTCTTGAGGGTCAAAAATACATGACGAAGCAGCCCACGATCCTGATCGCCGAAGACGACCCGATCTCCGGCCGCATCCTGGAGAAGAACCTCAAGTCCTGGGGATACGAAATCACCATCGCCAGGAACGGCAATCAGGCGTGGGAGGCCCTCCGTAGTCCCGCCACCCGCCTGGCCATTCTCGATTGGGAGATGCCCGACGCCGAAGGGCCGGAACTCTGCCGCCGGATCCGGGCGCTTAACAAACCCTCGTACACTTACCTCATCCTCCTGACCTCCCGCGGCAGCGCCCAGGATATCATCGACGGGCTGAAGGCGGGGGCCGACGATTTTATGACCAAGCCGGTGAATTTCGCCGAACTGCGGGCCCGGCTTCAAACGGGGGACCGGATCATCGCCCTGGAAGACAAGTTGCTCGAATCCCAGAAACGCCTGTTCGAATTGGCGACCCGGGACAGCCTGACCGGCCATTGGAATCGGGCGACGATCCTCCGTTTCCTGGCCGACGAGATGGCCCATTGCGACCGCGGCAGGGATTATTCGCTCAGCACGATCCTGATCGACTTGGATTATTTAAAAAAAATCAACGATACGTACGGCCACCAGGCCGGCGACAAGGTTTTGAGCAAGGTCACGGCCACCATCGAAAAGCACATCCGGCCCTACGACAAGGTCGGACGCTACGGCGGGGACGAATTTTTAATCGTTCTGCCCAACTGCAGCCTCTATCATGTGGCCGTCGTCGCCGAGCGGCTGCGGACCGCGGTCGAGAAATTGAAAATCCGGGTCATAGGCGGATCGCCGAAACTGTCGCTGTCCCTGGGCTGCGCCTCCTCGGAATGTTTCCGCCAGCCCAACAGCGACCGCATGATCAAAGAGAGCGACGCCGCGCTCTACAAGGCCAAACGGGACGGCCGCAACCGGGTCAGGCTGTGCGCCGAGCTTAAAACTCCCAAGAAAATCATCGAGACCGAAGACAAAAAATGTGAAGTCGCGAAAAAGGGAGGAACTCCTCGTGCTCCCGGACCAAAATGACGAAAACACTCCGATCAACAAAGCCGAAGCGCTGGAACGCGTCGGCGGCGACGAATCCTTCCTCGAGGAATTGTTGACCATCTACCAGGAGGAGTTCACCGCGAAATCACCCGCCCTGGCGGAAGCGTTGGCCAACGGGGACGCGAAAGCCATACGCGAAATCGGGCACTACCTGAAGGGGGCTTCGGCTAATTTGAGCCTGACCGGGCTCCAGGCCGCCGCCTGGACCATCGAAAAATCCGGCGCGGAATCCAAGATCGAAGACGCGAAAACCGCCTATCCGATCCTGCTTGCGGAATACGAACGCCTGAAGAAATACCTGGGCAAATAAACAATCCGGCGGAATCGGAGGATCATTCTCCGCCCGCGGGATCGAGAAATTGTCTCCCATCGAGCGCTTTCGCCGTTTCACGCGCGATTTTTTCGCCCGCCTCGGCCGCTTTGGCCGCCCCGTCCCGGATTCTCATCGCCCCGCAGAGAAACCGGCCCGCCGGGACAATCAAAATGTTCGCCAGGTAAGGGTCTTTCAACCGGACAACGGCGTCCGTTCCGGCGACGGTTTGTCCGGCCGCGGAAAAGCGGTCGACCAGAGACTCCAGAATCCGTTGCGCCCCGGTTTCGCTTTCCGCCTCGATGATGAACGCCTCGAAATCCGCATCCGCGGCCGGCCGGTAGGAAGCGACATAACCCCGGGATAAAAAAGACAGCCCGAGAAAATCCCGGAGGATGAATTTTTCGCTGTTTTCGACGAGCCCGTCTTTCGGGAAGGCTT
>CAYSGA010000198.1:0-4421 GCA_964430165.1 uncultured Eubacteriales bacterium | reverse complement strand
GGCCAAGCTCATCGCCGCGCCGGTGATTCTGCTTCTCCTGGACGAGCCGACCAACCACCTGGACATGGATTCGGCGGACGCCCTCCTTTCGGCTTTGGATGATTTCGACGGCGCCGTGATTATGGTCACCCATAACGAAATGTTTCTCGACGCCCTGGCCGAGCGGCTGATCGTTTTTCAGGACGAGGGGATATCCGTTTTCGAGGGGACGTACGAACGCTTTTTGGAAAGGGTCGGTTGGTCGGCCGAAAGGGACCGGACGCGGATCCGGCCGGATGAGACGGCGTCCGTTCCGGCGGAGGCCCCGCCGCGCGGCCGCCGCGAAATCCGGAAGCTCCGGTCGGAGATCGTGGCCGAAAAATCGAAGGTCCTTCGGCCGATCGAACAGAAGATGAACACGCTGGAAAAAACCATCGAAAAAACCGAGGCGGACATCGCCCGCATGACCCGGGAAATCGTCGAGGCCTCCCAATCCCGGGAGAGCGGAAAGATCGTCGGGCTCAGCAAAGCGCTTCACCAATCCCGGCGCGACCTGGACGGGTATTTCGAGGAATTGGAACCGCTTCTTCAGGAGTACGAGTTCAAGCGGGCGGAATTCGACCGGCGGCTCGGCGAGCTCGAAGCCTCGGAAAAAAGAGGCGGCTCCTGACCGCCGGCTCTACTTTTTCCGGTCGCCGTACCAGACGCCGGCCGCCATGTATCCCGGCCGGGAAAATTCCTGGATCCAGACCCGGATCGTTTCAACCGGGGCTCCGATGGATTCCCGCACGGCCCGGGTCACGGATTCGAGAAGCGCTTTTTTCTGCTCTTCCGTCCGGCCTTCGAGCATGTGGATTTCGATGAGAGGCATGAAGGACCTCCTGTTCCGGAGATCCATTATAGCCGCGAACGGCCCCGGCCGGAAACCGCAAAGCCGGCAGCCCTTTCCCGGCGGGGCGTGATGTGCTATAAAGGGTTCATCTTGCGGCCCCGCGCTGGAGGCCGAGGAGGGATCAAGATGATCGAAACGCTTTGTCAGATTCCCCTGAACACTCTCCGGTCCTACGAAAAACCCGATCAGCTCCTGTACAAGGAGAAGGGACGGTTTTTCCCGATCTCGAGCCGGGAATTCTACGACCGCATCCGGTTCATCGCCCTAGGGCTTCGCACCCTGGGACAGACGCCTGGCGACAAACTCGTCATCCTTTCGGAAAACCGTCCGGACTGGGTGATGACCGATTTCGCCAATCTGGCCGTCGGGGGGGTGACCGTGCCGATCTACCCGACCTTGATGCCCGAACAGATTCGCTACATCATCGACGATTCCGAAGCGAAGATCGTCGTCTGTTCGACGCCCGAGCTGCGGGCCAGGGTCGAAGCGGTCCGGTCGTCTCTGTCCAATGTCGCCCATTTCCTGTCCTTTGAGGCGAACACTCCGGCCGGGTTTGTTTCGTTCGATGCGGTGGTCGAAAAAGGCCGGAGGGCCGTCGCATCCGACCCGGAGGCTTTTGAACGGTCGGTCGCGGCCGTCCGGCCGGATGACGTGGCCTCTATCATCTACACCAGCGGAACGACCGGAATCCCCAAGGGGGTCCTGCTAACCCACCGGAACTTCTTCAGCAACACCCAGGCGCTCGATGCCGTGACCGATTTCAACGCCGGCGACACGATCCTTTCCTTCCTCCCGTTGTCGCACGTCCTGGAGAGGATGACGACGTTTTCCTTCCTTTACAAGGGGGCCACGCTGGCCTTTGCCGAAAGCATCGACACCGTCGCCCAAAACCTCCTGGAAGTCCGTCCCACGATCATGGTCAGCGTCCCGCGTCTTTTTGAAAAACTCTACTCCCGGATCATGGACAGCGTCCTGGCCGGGTCGGCGGTCAAAAAGAAAATTTTCTTCTGGGCGCTTCGCGGCGGGCTGGAGGCGAGCCGGAAAGCGCAGCAACGGACGGCCGCCCTCTTTCCCCGGAAGAGCTTCCGCCTTCGCCTCGCCCAGAAACTCGTTTTTTCGAAAATCCTGGAGAAAACGGGCGGCCGAGTGAAATTTTTTGTCGCCGGAGGCGCCCCGTTGTCGCGCGATATCGCCGAATTTTTTCACGCCATCGGCCTGGTCATCCTCGAGGGCTACGGTCTGACCGAAACCTCCCCGGTCGTCGCCTGCAACACGTTCACGAAAATCCGTTTCGGAACGGTCGGCCCGGTCGTCCCCGGCGTGGAAGTCAAGATCGCCGTCGACGGAGAAATCCTCGTCCGTGGCTCGAACGTCATGCGGGGATATTTTAAAAAGGAAGCGGAAACGGCCGAGGCGCTGTCCGGCGGATGGCTGCACACCGGAGACATCGGCCATCTCGACGGCGATGGCTTCCTCGTCATCACCGACCGCAAGAAGGACCTGATCATCACGTCCGGCGGCAAGAACGTCGCCCCGCAACCGATCGAAAACCTCCTGAAACAGAGCCCCTATATCGCCCAGGCGGTCGTCGTTGGCGCCCGCCGCAAATTCATCTCGGTCCTCATCGTACCCAACTTCGAAAAATTGAAGGCGGTCGCGCGCGACCGGGGGATCCCCTTCATCGAGGCCACGGACCTGTGCAGCCGGCCGGACATCCTGGCGTTTATGTCGGCGGAAATCGACCGATGCACGCCCGGCCTGGCGCCCTATGAAAAGATAAAAAAATTCATTCTCCTCGACCGGGAGTTTGAGATTGAACGGGACGAACTGACCCCGACCCTCAAGGTCAAGCGCTCCCGGGTGGAAGAAAAATACAAGGACCTGATCGACGGTTTATACAGAGATTGACGGCAAGGAATATCCCCGTGAAAAAAATGGGTCCGGCGCTACTGGCGGTTTGGGCGGCCGTGTCCGCTTCGTGCGTCATCCCGATTTATGTGGATGAAGGGAGCCGCTGGAACCGGCCTCAGGAGGCTTTCCGCCAAACGGCGGCCTTCGCCGCCGGAGGCGTCCTCCGGGTCGACAACGCCTTTGGTAACATCATCATCCGCGGATGGGACCGCAACGAGATGGAGGTCGCGGCCGAGGAAACGTGGGACGAATCCTCCGGGATCGCGTCCCGGTCGCTTCAAAGGAGCGAAATCATTCCGCGCGTCGATATTGAAACCGCGAATCAAACCGTCACGATCAAGGCCCGGCCGCGCGACGAGGCCTTCACCGGCGACCGGATCGTCCATCTTCTGATTCGCGTCCCGCATCACGTCGTCCTGCGGAGCGTCACCGCCCGTCGGGGGCGTATCGTCCTTTCCGACCTTTACGGAGAGGCCCGCTTGCGGCTCGAGGACGGCGACATCCGGGTCGAAAACTATTCCGGCGGCCTGGACGCCGAACTCAACCGGGGGGCGATTCAGGCCGAGTTGATCGACTTAAGAAACGAGGATGCTGTCCGCCTCGCCCTGAATGAAGGCCCGGTTGAGATTGCCCTGGAATCCGACTTCAATGGACGGCTGGAAGCCGACGCGGCGGAAGGCACGGTCATTTGCGATTTCGCCGTTGACCCGGTCGCCGAAAAAACGCGGGTTTCGGGCACGATCGGGACGGGCGAAGGCGCCCTGATCATCGTCTCGGCCCGGAGGGGAAACGTCAGCATTCGAAAAGCCGGGTGAGGAGGGAGCCCATGGAGGAAAAACAGAAGATCATCCGGGCGGCTGTCGTCATTTTAATCATTGTCGTTTTGGGAATCAGCGCATATTACTATTTTTTCTCCGGCCGGTTGAAAAATACGGACGGAGGCATCACTCCGGCCCAGGCCGATAAGACGGATTCGGAAAAGCCGGAAATCATCGACGGAACGGCGGTTGCCCCGCTGGGGGTGCCCTTGGATCAGAGCGATGAGGCTGTCCGGGCGCTGGCGGGTGAAGTTTCGCGAAATCCCGTTCTGGCCCGCTGGCTGCAAAGCAAGGACCTGCTGCGGCGTTGCGTCGCGGCCGTCGACAATATCGCCAATGGGCAAAGCCCCCGGACGCAATTCGATTTCTTCGTCCCGGGTGGGCCTTTTAAAATATTTGTCCGGCGAGGCGAGACTTACCTCGATCCCGGATCCTACGCCCGGTACAACGCCGCGGCCGATATTTTCGACACGCTCAGCCCGGAAGGCTGCGCCCGGGCTTACGCGACGTGCCGGGATTTGCTCCAACAGGCCTATCGAGAATTGGGCTATCCGGAAGGTGATTTCCATCAAGCGCTCTACCGGGCGATTGTCGAAATCCTGAGGACGCCGGTCCTCGAGGACGCAATCGCGGTGCGAAAGAACATCACGACGTATTTTTTCAAGAACGCGAAGCTCGAAGAACTAGACGAGGTCCAAAAGCACCTGATCCGGATGGGCCCGGAAAACCTTCAGCTCATCCAGGTGAAGCTGCGGGAAATCGCCCTGGCCCTGGGATTCACGGAGACCCAATTGCCCGTCCCCCGGCCGTTCCGGTAAACG
>CAYSGA010000197.1:0-4429 GCA_964430165.1 uncultured Eubacteriales bacterium | reverse complement strand
CCCGCAATTTTATCCCCTCGGTCGAAAAAGGGGTCATCGAGGCCAAGAAGAAGGGCGTCCTGGCGGGGTTCCCGGTCGTGGACTTCAAGGTCACCCTGTATGATGGGTCCTACCATGACGTCGATTCCTCGGACATCGCCTTCAAGATCGCCGCCTCCAAGGCCTTCAAGTCGGCCATGCAACAGGCCAAGCCGACCATTCTCGAGCCGGTGATGAACGTCGAAATCTACACACCCGAGGCCTACATGGGCGACATCATGGGCAATCTCAACGGGCGCCGCGGTCGGGTCAGCGGGATGGAGCAGAAGGGCCAGATGCGGACGCTCAAGGCGACGGTCCCGATGTCCGAAATGCTCGACTTCGAGCCGACCCTGACCTCGATCACGGGTGGCCGGGGTTCCTTCCTGATGGAATTCTCCCACATGGAGGAAGTACCCGCCCAGCTTCAGCAGAAGATCATCGCCGAGGCGGTCAAGGAAGGCCGGGTCAGGACCGAGGAAGAATAACGGCCCTTTTTTCTCTGACGAAAACCAGCGCGGCGGCCGCGGCCGCGGTCAAAACGAGCGAAACGGCGAAGGGGACGGCCGCGCCGAATTTTTCCCAGAGCAGGCCCGCCAGAAACGACGCCGGGAACGCGCACAACCCGATGATCATCTGAAACGCCCCGAGGGCGGAAGCCCGGAAACATACCGGACAGATTTCTGTGACCAGGGTCCGCTGGACTGGTTCCAGGGCGGCCTTGTGCATCCCGTATAAAACGAACAGGACGATGAGGAAGGGAAGGTCGCCCCGGCCGAAGATGAATCCCGCGCAGACCGCCGCCCACAAGCCCAGGGAGATGAACAGCACCGGTTTGCGGCCGAGGCGGTCGGACAGCCTCCCGAACGGCAGGGAAAAAACCATCGCCGTCGCGGTGAAGACGAGGTAGAGGACGGGAAGCGTGCCGGCTTTGAACCCGGCCTGCTTGGCGAAAATCAGCAGGAAGGAATAGCTGAACGCTCCGAGGGCGAAGACGCCGTTCGATAAAAAATAGAGACGGAGATTGCTGCCCAAATCGCGTCCGGCCATCCCCTTGAAGATTTTCCGGCCGCTGTCGCGCTTTTCCGAAATCGAGATGAAAATCAGGATCGCCCCGAGGAGGGAGGGGATGGCGGCCAGGGCGAATAGAATCCGAATCCCGACGAGGTTGAGAAGAAGGATAGACGCGATGATTCCGAAAACCGCGCCCATGTTGTCCATCGTCCGGAGCAGCCCGAAATTCCGGCCCCGCGTTTCGTCCGTCGAAAGGTCGGCGACCATGGCGTCGCGCGGGGCGCTCCGGATTTTGCCCGCCCGGTCCAGGATTTTGAAGGGCACGAGATGAGGCCAGGCGGTCGAGATCGCATAACCCAGGCGCGAAATCCCGCCGCACAAGTAACCGGCCCAGATGAACACCTTCCGCCGCCGGAGCTTGTCGGAATAGTATCCGGAGACGGCCTGGGAGAGGGAGACGAGGGCATCGCCCAGGCCGTCGAGGAAGCCCAGGGCGGTCATGTTCGCCCGAAGTACCGTCGTGACGAAGAGCGGCCAGACGGGGTAGATGATGTCCGACCCCAGGTCGTTGAGAAAAGAGGCGAGGGCGAAGGTCCGGAGTGTTTTTTTCTCGCGGGAATGGGGTGTGGTCTTCATCGTTTTTTCGCCCGGCGGAAAACCGTCCCGACGATTATACCGCAAACGCCGGTGATCGCTCCCGGAAATTGACCGGACGGGCGACCCGCGATATCATGGGCGCGATTTTCGAACGGAGAAAAAAACGGTCATGAGAAAAAAAATATTATCCCGGCTGGCGCTTGTTTCGGGAATCATCCTGTTGACGCCGCTTTTCGGGCAGGAGGCCGATCCCTCCTACCTCCTCAAGATCGGCGACCCCCGGTTCAAAGACCAAACCGTCGAGGTTTCGGCCGGGGACATCGTCTCGATGGAGACGGGTTGCCCCGTTTTGTTCGAGAGGATGATTCTGGAGATGAAGCCGGTCCCGTTCATTTTCCTCGGCGAAACCCATAATTCCCGGCCGATGCACGAACTCCAGGCCCGGATCATCCGGGCGCTTTACGAACAGGACTCCGGCTTGGCCGTCGGGCTGGAGATGTACCCGGTCACGGCCCAGGAGCCGCTTTCGAAATGGAGCCGGGGCTTGTTGACCGAAGACGAATTCCTGCGGGAGGGCGGTTGGTACACGACCTGGAACCAGAATTTCGCCTATTACCGGCCGATTTTCGAGTTCGTGAAGACGCTGAATATCCCGCTTTACGCCCTGAACGCCCCGCGCGAAATCATCACCCGGATCCGGATGACGGGCTGGGAAGCCCTGATGGATGAGGATAAAGCCGTCGTCCCGAAACCGGATCTGGGTAACGAAGACCACCGGCTGTTGATGCGGACGATTTTCTCGGCCGAGGAGATGCCCGCGGCGATGAAAGGCGCGGGGATAGAGATGATGTTCGAGGGTTTATACCGGGGACAGGCGGCCTGGGACGCAGTCATGGCTTCAAACGCGGCCAAAGCCCGCGAGGCGGAAGGCCGGAAAATCGTCGTCCTGGTCGGTTCGGGCCATCTCCTCTACAACCTCGGCCTGAACCGGCGGGCGGCCGAGATGAGTTTGCTGCCCGGAAAGACCGTGGTGGCCGTGGAAATCCCCAGGGGGAAAACTTCGATGACGGTTTCCCGGACGCTGGCCGATTACATCGTCGGTCTCGAAGCGGAAGAGCGTCCGGCGTATCCCTCGGTCGGCCTGGCGTTCAAAAAGTTTCCGGGCCTTTCCAACCCGGTGATCGAGAGAAGCCCGATCGATGGAGCAGCCCGGGGGAAGGATTTTGAAAAAGGCGACATCGTGTTGTCGGTCGACGGACAAATGTTCTCCGACATCAACGAACTGCGGATCCACCTGGCCGGTTTCGCCTGGGAGGGCGAGGTCAAGTTCCGGCTTCTCCGGGCCGGTGCGGAAAGGGAGGTCGTCCTCAAGCTCGAGGAAATTCCCCCGTCGCCGATGTCCGAAAAGAAATAGAAAAGACCTCGGTCTTTTTGATCGAGATGTCAGCCGGCCTGATTCCGGAAAAGAATCCCACTCCGCTTCGGGGATTCATTTCCGGAAAAATCGGTCGGCCCGGCCCCTCGATATAATTTAAATACGGCCCTATTTTTTTCGGTCAATTCGAGGTAAACGATTTCAACGAAACTCGGCCAGCGGGACGGGGGAGCGCCTGGGGAAGGCGGGGGCAGCAGCGCCGCCTTCACGTCCTCGAGAGTTTTCCCTTCCGCGATCAAGGCCTTGACCCTGGCCGTCTTTTCCTCCAGCGTCTGCCGCAGCGCCCGAAGGTCTGCCTTGGTCAGAGGATCGGCGTGGCCGGAGAGATACGTTTCCACGCCGGAAAGGCCGATCAACTTTTTCAGGGTTTCCAGATATCCGAAGGCTGTTCCGCCCTTGGCCCGGTGGATTAGCGGATCCCGGCCGATGAAGACCAGGTCGCCGATGAAAGCCGCTTTTTCGCCGTGAAAGACGACGACTGTATCGCCGCTAGTATGGGCGGGGCCGAAATGATGGAGGGTGATCATGGCCATATTTCCTCCCGCAAGCTTGAGCATTATCTCGAGGGAGGAATCGTATGTTTTGTTCGGGAGGTAGGCCCGGTGCTCGGAGAATTTTTCACCCTGGAAGGCCTCTTCCATTTCCTTTTTTGCACCCGTGCTCGAAACGATCATCAGATCTCCGGGAAAACCCGGAAGCCCGTTGACGTGATCGCCGTCGCTGTGGGTGATCAAGAGCGTTTTAACCGGAAGGGGAGTCACTTTACCGATTTCGGCCAGCATCTCGCGGGCCGCCTCGGCCGTCATCTTGGCATCGATGGCGACCACTTCTTTTTCTCCCACATAAAACGCCGTGTTCGCCCCGCTCCCGCCTTTCACTAGGTAAAGCGCGCCGCCGATATGCTGGACGGTCATGGCCGCCGGTTGAGGGGCGGCCGGTTTGGGCGGGAGGGACGTCTGGGACGGTTGCGCCCCCAGGACGATCGCCGGAACGAGAATTAAGAAAACGGGGATTATGTTTTTCATGAATTTCCTCCTCGTCATGGTCTTCATTGAATCCATTCCGTCCGGGCCGGGGTATCGACGACCTCGCCCTTCGGCAGGGGAAGCCCGTATCGAAGCGGAATTTCCTTGGCCCGAAACTCGGAGAATTTCATCCCGGGTCCGCTGTATCAGAAAAGAGGCGCTGGGGCCCCCGCGCTTTTCCGGGCACAGCCGGAGAGCGATTCGTTCCGGTTTTATTTGATATAGCCCAGAGACTTCAGGTCTTCGATCGCCTTCTTGTCGATCTCTTTACTTCCCTGGGCGATTTTCCTCGCGGCTCCGCCCTCGTAGGTTTTGATCGTTTTCACGGAACGGCTTTTCA
>CAYSGA010000196.1:0-4461 GCA_964430165.1 uncultured Eubacteriales bacterium | reverse complement strand
CCCCTGGCCGACCCGGGGGAAGAGAAACGCATCGAGGAGGCGCCGCAATGACAAAACCGGGCAAGCACAGGATTCTCGTGGTGGACGACGAACTGATGGTTTGCAAGAGCATCCGGCAAGTGCTCATCCGGGAGGATTGCGAAGTCGATATGGCGCAGAACGGCGAGGAGGCACTCCGCAAAGAGGCCGAACAGCCTTATGACGTCATCATCATCGACCTCATGATGCCCGGGATTAGCGGCCTGGACCTGCTCAAGATGCTCAAGGCCCGGAACCCGAAAACCCGCATCATCATGGTGACGGGTTATCCGACGATGAGGAATACGCTCCAGGCCATGCAGATCGGAGCGACGGATTTCCTGCCCAAGCCTTTTCTCCCGACGACGCTCCGCAACCTCGTCGCCGCGGCCCTCGAGGCGGGAGACGACAAGCCGGAGGGGTCGGGCGCCTCGGGCTAGGTCCTCGGTCAGCTTCACCGGCCGGAGGCCTGGACCGCGGTGATGGCCACGAGATGGACGATGTCCTCGACGGAACAGCCGCGGGACAGATCGTTGACCGGTTTGGCGATGCCCTGGAGGATCGGTCCGATGGCCTGGGCCTTGGCCAGCCGCTCGACGAGCTTGTAGGCAATGTTGCCTGACTGGAGGTCGGGGAAGACAAGAACATTGGCCTGGCCGGCGATCGCCGAGTTCGGGGCTTTGGATTTGCCGATTTTCGGGATGATGGCCGCGTCGGCCTGCATTTCGCCGTCGATCTTAAGGCCGGGGGCCAGTTCCCTGGCTATGGCCGTGGCCTTTTTAACCTTGTCCACGAGATCGTGTTTGGCGCTGCCGTAAGTCGAGAAGGAAAGCATCGCCACCTTGGGATCCATACGGCACAGGACCCGGCCCGTTTCGGCCGAGGCGACGGCGATCTGGGCTAGCTCAGCGTCGGTCGGGGCGGGCATGACGGCGCAGTCGGCGAAGATGAACATGCCCTGGTCGCCGTATTCGCAGTCGGGGACGATCATGACGAACGAGCTGGAGACGATATTTATCCCGGGCTTCGTTTTAATGATCTGGAGGGCCGGGCGGATGGTGTCGCCGGTCGAATGGACCGCGCCGGAAACGAGGCCGTCCGCCTCGCCCTTGTGGAGCATCATCGTCCCGTAGAAGACGGTATCGGCCATGAGTTTGCGGGCTTCCTCGATCGTCATCCCCTTGGCCTTCCGGATCTCATAATAGGCCTGGGCGTATTCCTCGAATTTCGGGGACATCGCCGGGTCGACGGAAGGGATGGCCGACACGTCGACGCCCTGTTCCTTGGCCGTCGCTTCGATCTTTTGCCGGTTGCCGACCAGCGTCACCTGGGCCAGCTTTTCCTTGACGATCTGGACCGCGGCCTTGACCGTCCGGGGCTCTTCGCCTTCGGGCAGGACGATGCGGCGCGGCGTCGCTTTCGCTTTTTCCTTGAGACTTTCGAGCAGGGTCATGAATGGAGCCTCCAAAAAGAAATTCCGTTTATGCTTATTAACTGGTTGTAAAGCAAGGGTTTGGAAGGCGTATTTTGCCTTTTCGGAGGAAAAAAGTCAAGAAAATGCGGGTTCAGTCCTCGATGCCGCGGCGGGCGGAGACGCCGGCCGAAAAATAATGCCTGATCTCCTTCATTTCGGTGACGAGCCCGGCCCGGCGGATGAGGGCGGCCGGCGCCCGGCGGCCGGTCAGGATGATTTCGACCGCCGCCGGGCGTTCGTCGAGAAGGGCGATGACATCCGGGAGGTTAAGCAGGCCGAAACTCAGGGCGACGTTGATTTCGTCCAGGACGACGATATCGTACCGGCCGGACAGCATCGCCGTCCGGCAGAGGGCCAACCCGCGACGGGCGCGGCGGACGTCCTCCGGGTCGGGACGGCCTTTCATCCGGAGAAGGCCGGGCCGGCCGAACATCGCAAAAGTGATCAATCCGCCGAGTCTCCGCGCGGCCGTCCGTTCTCCCGAAGGCCGTGCTTTCAGAAACTGGCCGAAATACGTCCGGTATCCGTGTCCGGCGGCGCGCAACGCGAGTCCCAGGGCCGCGGTCGTCTTGCCCTTCCCGTCGCCGGTGTAGATTTGAATCTGCCCCTTGAGTGCGGGCGGTTTTTCCCTCGTTTTCATTTCAGTGCCATCTCGATTCTACCATGGCGTTTCGCCTCCGGGAAGCGTCTTTATGGGAACGGCCCAGGATAATATTGAAAACAAACTCGAAGTATATTGTATCTATCGCAGGTTCAACAATATAATATGGGCGCTCTGCAAATAAAAAGGAGAACCGATGTCCTTTCAGGAACTCATCCGCAAGCGCTACAGCGTCCGGGCTTATGACCCGCGTCCCGTCGAGGAGGAGAAACTCGCCCGCGTTTTGGAAGCCGTCTGCCTGGCCCCGACGGCCTGCAACCTCCAGCCGTTCCGGATTATCGTTGTCCCGACGAAAGGCCGGGAAGAGGGACTCCGCCGGATCTACGGGCGCGGATGGTTCGTCCAGGCGCCGCTTGTCCTGGCTGTCTGCGCGCTCCCGGCCGAAAGCTGGGTCAGGAAATGCGACGGCTGGAATTCGGCCGAGGTCGACGCGACGATCGCCATGGACCATCTTATTCTGGCCGCTTCCGAGGAAGGCCTGGGAACGTGCTGGATTGCGGCGTTTGACCCCGCGGCGGCCCGAGAAGTCCTCGGCTTGCCGGCGGATGTCGTCCCGGTGGCCTTCACGCCGCTGGGGTACCCGGCCGATTCGCTTTCCCCGAAAAAACGCCGCCCAATTTCCGATCTCGTCCGCCGCGACCGCTGGTGATCCCGGCGCCGGCGGCTTTCGCCTGTATTCAAGGAGGATCAGCGGCGGCTCCTTGAGTTCGGCTTCTAACAATAGACCTTGACATCCACCGAACCGGGACTTATGCTTGCCTGCGGTTGCGGGACGGGATTTAAACACAACATCGGGTTCGCGAGCAGGCGGAGCGAAAAAGCAACTTCTTGCCCTTTAATGGGGGTATGGAAATAAACATAAAGGAGGCCATCCCTTGAATGCTCTTTTCCTGGCTGCCATGATCATCGAGGGGCTCTTTGCCGTGGGCTTCATCGCCGTTCCCGGGACCCTGCTGAGCCCGTTCGGCGTCACCCTGGACGTCACCGCGACCGTCTTCGCCCGCCTGTTCGGATCGGCGATGCTCAGTTTCCCGGTTCTGCTCTGGTACGGGCGGCGCTCCGACAAGATGGAGTTCAAGACCGGCGTAGTGCGCGGCCTGTTCATCTACTATTTGGCCAGCACGCCCATCCTGCTGCTCACCCAAACCGCCGGCCTGATGAACGCCAAGGGCTGGGTCATCGTTGGCCTGCACTTCGTGTTCCTCGGCTGGTTCGGCGTCTACGCCTTCAAAAAGAACTGATCCCCTTTCTAGCGCATGCACCTCAGCAGGCCGCTGATCTTCTGGGCCAGTTCGCCGGCCGCAGGCGGGTCGTAGTTGCCCATGACCACCACCGTCCAGCCGGGAACCGGGTCCATGTCCAGTTCGGCGTTGATGCCGGGAGCGCCGCCGGCATAAGCCTGCGGGCCCGTGAACCACTCTTTCCCAAAGGGACCAAGCAGTTTTCCCGCCCGCAGGGCCCGGGCGAAATGGAACAGGTCCATGGCGGTTGCATAGCCCCCCCCGGCCGAACTGCCCTGGGCCGGACGGGAATAGATATTGTTGCGCCGCGGCTCCTTTTCGTGGTCGCCCCCATCCCAATTCCTGGTATAACCGTCCGCCACGTTTGTTTCCGGCACGTCGGCTTCCAAATGTCCCGCGCCGGTCATCCCCGCCGGGCCGTACACCTGGTCGCGGACACAGTCGAAATAGCTCCGGCCGGAGGCTTTTTCCACGATCAATCCCAGAACGATGTAGCCGCCGTTGGGATAGCGCCGCTGGCTCCCCGGCTCGAAAAGGAGCGGCTCGGAGGCAAAGAACGCCAGGTAATCGCCCAGGGTGCGGATGCGGTTCTTGGGGGTGTCTTCGTATTTTTTCCCGAAAAAATCGCCGATGCCCGACGTCATGTCCAGCAACTGGCGCACCGTCACCCGGCTTGCCGCCTCGCGGTTGGGATAATCGGGGAGAAATTTTGCGATCGTGTCCTCCAGGGATATTTCCCCTTTTTCGACAAGCTGCCCGACGGCCACCCGGGTGAACAGCTTGTTGATCGAGCCCAGGTTGAAGCGCGTGTCCAAACGGTTGGCCGCCCCGTACTCCACGCTGGCCAGGCCGCGGGCTTCATGGAGGACCACCTGGTCGCCCTGAGCCAGCAGCACCACCCCTGAAAACCGGCCGGCGCGCGACCGCTCATCCAGGGCGGCCCTGGCCCGGGCGAGCACTTCTTCGCGGGTAAGGGGCGGGTCCGCCAGGGCAGCCGCGATCTCGGGGTCGATCGGCGCTCCCAGGATCGAGGCGATCTTGCCGTCCTCGCCCTTCTCAAACTGGAA
>CAYSGA010000195.1:0-4462 GCA_964430165.1 uncultured Eubacteriales bacterium | reverse complement strand
TGCTCGGAATGAAAAATGCCCGTTTCGAAGTCTGCATCGACGTCCAGCCGTTTCGGCCGGACGAACCCGAAGCCGCCCGGGACGCGGGACTGGACGCCGTTGAATTCCTCATCTCCCCCAACCCCGGCGAGCCGCCCAAGCCGCTGCGGAAAATCGCTTCCGGGGGAGAGCTTTCGCGGATCATGCTGGCTCTCAAGTCGGTCGCCCAGGACCGGGACGAGGCCTCCACCCTGATTTTCGATGAAATCGACGCCGGCATCGGAGGAAAAACCGCGGAGTTCGTCGCCCAAAAGCTCCGATCGCTCGCGTCCCGCCACCAGGTCCTGTGCATCACCCATCTTCCCCAGATCGCGTCCTTCGCCGCCCATCACTTCACCATTACCAAGCGGATGGAAAAGGACCGGACCTTCACGACGATCCGGAAACTCAACGACAATCAACGGGTTGAGGAACTCGCCCGGCTCATGTCCGGGAGCTTGATGACTCCGACATCGCTGGCCAACGCGCGGGACATGCTCAAGCGCAACGCCAGCGTTTGATCCGGGCGCATTCGTGCTCAATTGGTGCCAGGTTACTCATTCCCCGATTTTCAATCGGGTAATGAGTAACCTGGCACCAATTGATAACATACTATATTCCCGAATTTGCCGGACTGCTATACAATAGCCGTGGAGAAAAATCATTCATGCCCAAATCGGATATCGCCGCCGCGACTTTTGAATCCGGCTTCAGCTGCTCCCAGGCCGTTTTCGCGGCGTTTGCCGACAACGACGGCTTCGACCGGGTGGCCGCCCTCAAAATCAGCCAGGCGATGGGAGGCGGGATGGCCCACCTCGGTTTTACCTGCGGGGCCGTCACCGGGGCATTTCTGGCGATCGGCCTTCGTCATGGCCGGAGCCGAGCCGAGGACGTGGCGGCCAAGGAAAAAACCTACGCCATCATGACCGAATTCGCCCGGCGGTTCAAAGCCCGTCACGGCGACGACCTGTCCTGCCCTGGTCTCATCGGTTGCGACCTGGGGACCGCGGAGGGCCTGCGGGAAGCCCAGAAGAAAAATCTCTTTCGGACGCGCTGCGCGGTGTTTGTCCGGGACGCCGCCGAAATCCTCGAAGATCTGTTGAAATGACCGGTCCCTTCCTCCCCCTCGGCGGACTCCGCTTCGCCTTCCACACCTTCGGCTGCCAGATGAACGAGAATGACTCCGAGCGCCTGGCCGGGTTCCTCGCCGCGGCCGGCGCCTCGCCCGCCGATTCGATCAAGGCAGCCGACCTCGTCGTCGTCAACACCTGTTCGGTCCGGGCGAAATCGGAGGAAAAGCTTTTTTCCCTGCTGGGGCGCCTCCGGATACTCAAAAAAAAGCGTCCGTTCCTGATCGGCGTTGCCGGCTGCGTCGCCCAGCTTCGGAAAGACCGTCTCCCCGGTCCGAAATCGGGCGTCGATTTCGTCCTCGGATTCGACCAGTACCACCGGATCGCGGAGATCGCCGCCGAAAGCGCCCACCGCCGCATCATCGCCGTCTCCCGGACGCGCGGCTGGCGGGAGGAGAAAACGGCCCCGATCCGGGAAAGCCCGGTCTCCGGATTCGTCACGATCATGGAAGGGTGCGATAATTTCTGCGCCTACTGCGTCGTGCCCTTTACCCGGGGCCGGGAGAAGTACCGGCCGGTTTCCGCGATTCTCGAAGAGGTCCGGGACCTGGCCGCCCGGGGATACCGGGAAATTCAACTGCTCGGGCAGAACGTCAACAGCTACCGCGACCCGGCGTCAGGAACGGATTTCTCCGCCCTGCTCGGCCGGGTGGCCGTCGTCCCCGGGCCGGAATGGATCCGCTTCATCACCTCGCATCCGAAAAACTTCGCTCCCGCCCTGGCCCGGACGATGGCCGCGACGCCGAAAATCTGCCGGCAGATCCACCTGCCAATCCAGTCCGGTTCGAGCCGCGTCCTCGAACGGATGAAACGCGGATACTCCCGGGAGGATTATCTCGAAACCGTCCGGACGCTTCGGGCCCTCATGCCCGAAATCCGCCTCAGCGCCGATATCATCGTCGGCTATCCGGGCGAGACCGGCGGGGAATTCGAAGAGACGCTTTCGGCCCTGGCCGAAATCCGGTTTGCAAATATTTTTTCGTTCTGTTATTCGCCGCGGCCGCTGACGGCCTCCGCCCGCCTCATCGACGACGTTCCGCCCGGCGTCAAGCGCCGGCGGCTGATGGACGTTCAGGCCCTCCAGAAAGAAATCCAGACCGCGTTCCATAAAACCTTGATCGGGCGCGGGGAGCGGGTCCTCTGCACCGGCCGGAGCAAAAAGGACGCGGCCGTATTCGCCGGCCGGAATGAGGGGAACCAGGTCGTCAATTTCCGCGCGGACGCGGACGTCGTCGGACGGTTCGTCGACGTCGAGATCACCTCGGCGGGTCCTTATAGCTTAAGGGGTCGGGCGGCATCCGGCTGACGGTCCCGCCGGAACCGAAGCGCCCTCATCGTCCGGCGGAAAATCGCGTTCAAGGGAAACGGCCTGCGGGCGCGGCTCAAAGACTTTTCATAGAGAAATTGGAAATCCGCGAGTCACGCGAGTCGGGACGGCCGGTCGGAAGGCGCGCCCGGCGAATCCCATTACAACAGGTGAACCGCGACCGTCACGCCGGCCATGACGATCGCCACCATGCTCATGAGCTTGATGAGGATGTTCAGACTGGGGCCGGACGTGTCTTTGAACGGGTCTCCAACCGTGTCGCCGATGACCGCCGCTTTATGAGCGGGCGAGCCCTTGCCGCCGTGATGTCCCTCTTCGATATACTTTTTTGCGTTGTCCCAGGCGCCGCCCGAATTGGCCATGAAGATCGCCAGGACGAATCCGGTCGAAGTCCCGCCGATCAGGAGGCCCATCACGCCGGGCACGCCCAGGACGAGGCCCGTGGCAACGGGAAGGGCGATCGCCAGCAACGAAGGCAGGAGCATCGCCCGCTGGGCGCCTTTGGTCGAAATAGCCACGCACCGGGCGTAGTCGGGCTCGGCGTCGCCGGTCATGATACCGGCGATCTCCTTGAATTGACGCCGGACTTCATCCACCATCCGGGAAGCAGCCCGGCCGACGGCCGTCATGGTCAGGCCGCAGAACATGAAAGCCATCATCGAGCCGAGGAAGATTCCGATCAGCACGATGGGATTCATCAGGTTGACGCTGTAGTACCGCATGAAATCCATGAATCCGGCCTGGGCCGTATTCAAGGTCGTTCCGTCGGCAAACTCGATGACGGTTTTTCCGATCCGGATCAGGCCGACCTTCAATTCCTCGATATAGGAAGCCAGGAGGGCCAGGGCCGTCAACGCCGCCGAGCCGATGGCGAAGCCCTTGCCCGTGGCCGCAGTCGTGTTGCCCAGGGAGTCGAGGGCGTCGGTCCGTTTCCGAACTTCCTCATCCAACCCGCTCATTTGGGCGTTGCCGCCGGCGTTGTCGGCGATCGGCCCGTAGGCGTCGGTCGCCAGGGTGATGCCCAGCGTCGACAACATCCCCACCGCCGACATCCCGATGCCGTATAACCCGTAGCCGACGTTGTTCAAATCGAAGTTCGCAGCGCAGAGGAAGGCCAGCAGGATCCCGACAACGACGGCCAGAACCGGGATGGTCGTGGACATCATCCCGACGCCCAGACCGGCGATGATGACCGTGGCCGGCCCCGTTTTGGCGTTGTCGGCGACGGTCCGCGTCGGCTTGAAGGAGGCCGAGGTGAAATATTCCGTGGCCTTACCGATGACGATCCCCGAAGCCAGCCCGACGACCATCGCCAACCAGACGCCCAAGGGAAGGCCGAGCAGCTTGATGACCCCGAAAGAAATGACGATGATACCGATCGAGCTGCCGTTGACGCCGCGGCCGAGGGCTCCCAGAAGCTGTTTCTGGGAGGCGCCCTCCCTTGTCCGGACGAGGAAAATACCGAATATCGAAAGCAGGGAGCCGACGGCCGCGACGATCATAGGCGCGACGACGGCCTTGAATTGCAGGCCGGGCGTTCCCAGGAACGCGGCCGCGCCGAGGGCGGCCGTGGCTAAAATCGAGCCGGCGTATGATTCATAGAGGTCCGCACCCATGCCGGCCACGTCGCCGTCGTTGTCGCCGACATTGTCGGCGATGACCGCCGGGTTCCGCGGGTCGTCCTCGGGGATGTTCGCCTCGACCTTGCCGACGAGGTCGGCCCCGACGTCGGCCGCTTTGGTGAAAATGCCGCCGCCGACGCGGGCGAAGAGGGCCTGAGTGGACGCTCCCATCCCGAACGTGATCATCGTCGTCGTGATCAGGATCAGGTTGTGCCCGCCGTCGGCGACCGGGTAGATCGCTTTTAAAACAATGAACCACAGGGAGATATCGAGCAGCGCCAGGCCGACCACGACAAGACCCATCACGGCGCCGCTGCGGAAGGCGATCCGCAGACCGCCGTCCAGCGACTTGCGGGCGGCCTCGG
>CAYSGA010000194.1:0-4474 GCA_964430165.1 uncultured Eubacteriales bacterium | reverse complement strand
GTTCGCCGGCCAGGGGTTCGGCCAAGGCCCGGCCGATGGATTCGCGCACACGGGCCTCCGATATTTCGCCGGGAGCGCCCAGGTCGATCACGTTGCCGGCGACGGCCAGCCGGGCCGCCATGATCACCGGGTCCGGCGCGGCCTCGATTTCGGCCCTCAACTCCGGCAGAAGGCTCAGGGCCAGCCGGTTTTGCATGTCTTTCGCTTCACGGTAAGGGTCGTCGCGGCCGACGATCTCACGAATCCGGCGGTGGAACTCCTGGGCCAGGACCGTCGGCGACCCGTCCAAAGTCATCCCGCCGATCAAGGCCAGGACTTCGCGGACAATCCGCTCCTGAACGGCGGCGTCCGCCGATACCATCCGGGCCGCGGCCAGGGCCTGACGGACAAAACAGGGAAGACAGTCCAGGGATTTTCTCATGCCGCCGGATTTCGCCTCAGCTCCCATTTTTTTTCGGACCCGTCTTACCGGCATGATCCGAAGGTCAGGGGATCTTTTCCAGGAGCCCCCGGATCTGGATCATGGTCAACCCTCGGGCGCGGCAGAGCCGGCCGAGAGTCTCCGACCCCGGATAATCCTCGGGCAGACCGAGCCGCCGCTTGGCCTCCGCCGGCGAAATCCCGCATGCGTCGGCGGCTTCAGCCAAAGTCATCCGGCCGTTCAGGAGGGCCTCGCCCGTTCCGGGCTGATGGTCCTCCTCCTCGACACGCGCGTTCCGGGGCTCCGCGGACGGCGCGTTCCCGCTCTCCCCGCCGACCGTGTCCTTCCCCGTTACGCCGGTCGCTTCCCCGCCCTGTCCGCCGGCGGCGGGGGCGGAAATCTCCGGAGGAGAAGTCCGTCCGGGCCCGGGTTCACCGCGATTTCCCCGGACGTTTCGGTACAGGAAATCATCCGTTTCGCTCTTTTCCGGCCGGACGACGAACGCGGCCAGGAAGAGGGCGACGCTCGCGATAAGGAGAATCACGGTCAACGTCAGGCGCAGGGGGCGCGACGGAACGGCATTCCTCCCCATGCAGAGAATCGTCTTCCAGTGAAAGACGATGTGGAGGGCCAGCAAACCCAGCATCACCAGGGCGACGACCAGGTGGACGGTCCCCCACTGGTGCCGGTCCCACCCCAAGAAAAGGAGGTCCCGGTTCTCCCCGTATTTCAGGATGCGGTCCCGCCCCGGGAGAAGGATGCACTTCATCAGCCAGCCGATCCCGGCGAGAGCGGCCAGGACGACGAACAGGAGAGCGTCGATGAGCAGGTTGAGGTTGCTGCGGTTTTTCAAGCGGTCCGCCTCACCAGTGTCCTTCGACGTCGGCAGCCAGGGCTTCGCTGAGCTTTCCTTCATGGTAGCGTTCGAGCGCTTCGGCCACGGTCAGCGATTCGGCCGTGTACACCTTGACTCCGGCGGCGGAGAGAACGCGGAAGGCCTTGGGCCCGCAATGCCCGGTCACGATGGCCCCAGCCCCGGACCGGACCACGGTTTCGGCCGCCTGGATTCCGGCCCCCTGGGCCGCGTTCAGGTTCTGGGCATTGTCGATCACCGCAAAGGTACGGGTTTCCAGGTCATAGATGATATATTTCGGGGCCCGGCCGAACCGGCTGTCGACCGGAGCGTCAAGATCGTTGCCCGATGTGGTGAATGCGATTTTCATAGTTTGACCTCTTCTTTTTCTTTTTCCGTGTTTTCCGCTTGGGAAATTAATGAAGACCCGTTCTCTTCGGCCGGCGGCCTTAGCGCCCAGCCGATACCGCCGACGGCGCCGCCGTTCTCCCGGCCCTAAACGGTTTCCGCTTTGGACTCGAGATCGGAGAGGCGCTTCTTGATCGCGTCGAGTTCCGCTTGCGCGGCCGCCGCTTCGTCCTTGAGCGCCTGCTTCTCCATCTCCGGATCGGGCTTCATGTACGGCCCGGCGTATCCACCGAACCGCGTCCAGCCGGGAAGGCCGGTGGCATAAAACATGTTCCGCCGGCCGAATCCGCCGCCACCGAAACCCCGGTTCCAGAAACCGCGGCCCCGTCCGAGGCCCCTTCCCAGCCCGCGACCGGGAACGGGGCTCATGTAGCCCGGCGTTCCGTACCCGGCGCAGAAACCAGCCGCCCGGCCGGTCCTTGCTCCCATTCCGAAGGGACCTGTTCCATCTCCTCTTGGCATGATTATTCTCCTTTCATAAACAAGGTTTTTATCCTCGTTTGTTTCTTCCTCGGCCGAGACCGCCTTTGCGGCCTTGACCTTCTCTCTAGCCCGGCCCTGTCTGGATTGACCCCCCGGCGGCTGAGAGCCTTTCTCTCCACAACGTCCCTTCCCTCGCCCTGTTCCCGCCCCTTTACCCAGCGGTCCGGTTTTGTCTCCTCTTGGCATGGTCGTATTCTCCTTTGTTTGGATAAACTTATCGCCTGGTCATGACGGACCCGCATTTCGGGCAGGTCCGTTCGAAACACTGGACGCCCCGTCCGTGGGGCTCCGCGTGCCCGCACTTCGGGCAAACGCATTTGCCGCCCGGGCCGGCCGCCCTCGGTCCGCCTCCGCGTCCCATTCCGCCGCCGCCCCGACCCGCTCCTGAACCACCGCCCATTCCGCTTGCTCTTCCCTTCATGTGATACACCTCCCGAAAATTTTCGGGCCCGAGTCCCAACCCCCGGCGCCCGCGGCCTCGACACCCCGGCATGGCGTACGCGTCCCTTCGCAGGTCTCCGCGAAGCCAGGCCTGAATGACCTCGGCCAATTCGCCGGCAACAAAAGGCACGACCCGGATTCCGCCGGCGGTGATCCGGTCGTGGAGAAACTTCGAAATCGCCCCGCAGACCAGGACCTCGGCCCCGGTTTCAACCAGGGACCGGGCCTTTTGGTCGGGGTGGTTTCCTGAAAGAACATGCCGGATCTCCCGGACGACCCGCCCTTCCTCGACCTCGAGAAGACGAATCTTCTCCGAAACATCGAAGACGGGAGCGATCCGGTCGTTACAGGCCGCGAACGCCGCTTTCGTTTTCATGTTCCCCGTGTCTTTCCGGGAAATAATATAGGCAACGATCGTGCCAATTCGCGGAGACGTTCAGAATTATTCATATCTTATTGACCAGTTTATAATTAGGAGAACGCCACCTCTTCTTTTTTCGAATCATACAATAGCGATTTTGCTACTTTGTTATAAACAAACGGGTGCGTTTTCGCTACTCTTTCCCTCGTCTGTCTCGTCCCCTCTCCGTCTCCCCAGCTTTTCCAAGGTCTCATAAAGAACGGGGACCATGATGAGCCGGAGGAAGATGGCGAAAAAGAATCCTCCGATATAGACCACGGCCAGCGGCCGGTGGAGCTCCGAACCGGTCGTCGTGATCAGAGCCATGGGCAGAAGGGCGACGATCATGACCATATCGGTCATGAAAATAGGCCGGAACTTGAGAAGGGCCCCCTCGACAACCGCCTCCCGCAAAGATCTCCCCTTCCGCCGGAGGTCATTGATTTTTGCCACCAGGATGATATCGTTCTGGGCGCAGATTCCGAAAAGGGCGATGAGCCCGATCGTCGAAGAGACGTTGAGCGTCTCTCCCGCGATCAGCAGCCCGACGATGCCGCCGATCAAGGCCGAGGGAATGTTCATGATGACCAGGAGGGCTTGCCGAATCGACCCGAAGGACGAAAACAGGATCACGAAGATGATCAGGATGACCAGGAGCATCAGGAAGGTCAGGTGACGGAGGGCCCGCTGCTGGCTTTCAAACTGGCCGCCGAAGGTGACGAAGTAGCCGGCCGGAAGGGCGACTTCGGCGGCGATTTTGGCCTGGGCCTCCTTGACGAATCCGCCGATGTCCCGACCCTCGACATTGCCCTTGATGATCTTTCGCCTCATCAGGTTTTCCCGGAAAATGGTCTGCGGCCCCTCGTCCCGCCAGATTTCGGAGAGCTCGGATAACGGGATCCGCAGGCCGCCAGGGGCGTCGACGAGGAGGTCGCGGACGGCGTCCTCGTCATTCCGAAATTCCTCCGAAAGCCGGATGAGCACCGGCGTCACCCGGTCGCTTTCGTAGACGTCGGTGACCTCGATCCCGTTCAGAGCGGTCTCGATGAGATCGGCGACGTCGCCGACGGGAATACCGAACCGGGCCAGCTTCTCCCGGTCCAGGCGGATGACGAGTTGGGGAACTCCGGTCGTTTGCTCGACTTGGAGGTCGGCCGCTCCGGGAACATCGTCCAGGACGTTCCGGATCTCTTCGATCTTGTCGTTCAGCACGGCCAGGTCGGAACCGAAGAGTTTGATCGAAAGCTGGCCCTCGGCCCCCGTCATCATTTCAGCCAGCTTGTTGGCGATCGGCTGCTCGAAGATGTAGGCGATACCCGGAAGCTTGTCCAGATCGGTTCGCATTTGAGCCGCGATCTCCTCGAAGCCTCGTTTTCTTCTCTCCCGCGGCAGGAGCTCGACGTTGTAATGGCTGTGATTGACCGGGTGGAGATGCTCGGAGGCCTCCGCCGTTCCGGTTGTCCGGGAC
>CAYSGA010000193.1:0-4485 GCA_964430165.1 uncultured Eubacteriales bacterium | reverse complement strand
GCGGCCGGACATATCCACGCTGGGAAACCGGAGTTGTTCGTTAACGTCGAATCCAATCCCCCTCTTCCTCAGATTTTTCTCCCGTTCGGCCGGGATGATCGTGACGATCCCGAGGGCTCCTTTTTCCCGCAAGTATCCGGCCGGCGAAAACGGAGCCGGGGCTCCCGGGGCCGGACGAGACGAAGCCAGAGCTGCGTCGCCGAGCGCGACGGCTATCTTTCCCCGGAAGTCGAGCGCCCCGAGTGTTTGTTCATTCGCCTCGTTCGCCGGACCGATGAAGACGATTCCGCCGGAACAAACCCCCTCCGTCGCATAGCGCATGTTGATTCCGAAGGACTGCGGGAAATAGATGACGTGTTCCCCGCCGGCCGTGAGAACGCGAAGCCGGGATCTGGCCGGAGAGAGCGTGGCCACCTCGATGGGGAAGCGCTGGAAAAAGGATCCGTCGGGCAGGATCGGCTTGAGGCCGCGCATTTCGGCCTGTCGGGCTAGGTAGAGGGAGGCGATCTCGACCGCCGTCGACGGCGCCGGCCGGCCGGCAAATTCCGGCGCGCCCAGAAAGTCCAGATGGATTTTCATGTCCGCCGCCCGGATGGCCTCGAGTCCCCGGGACTGGGCGCAAAGCGGCGCGGATCCCGCAATCAATAATGCCCAAAGAACGATCGACGCCGTGGGGGATGTCTTCAAAAAGCGCATGCTGTCTCCTTGCTGATCCGAATAAACGCGAGATGGGACCGATCCGGAAAATGATATCATCAGAGACACCATTCCTGATTCCCCGATGGAAATCAGGAAATGAGTATGATGTCTCCTGTATTATTTCAGCCCGGCGTTCAGGGCGTCCAGGGCTTTCTGGGGATTCATCGCTCCGAAGTGAAAGGGAAGCTCCTCCCCCGTCTTCAGCTTCACCACCAGGGATTTCAGCAGAAAGCCTTTTTTGACGATCTCCCCGCCGACGATTTCCGTAAACGGAATCGTCAGGTGCTCGTCCGATTTCTGGAAGGCCTTGATGTGTCGGTAGGTGGTCATCAACGTTGCGGCGTTTTTCTCGAGCGACACCCCCGCCGCAAAATGAAAATTGAGGTTGGTGACGTGGATTTTGCCCGTCACCTTCGCGGCGTTCGGCCCCTCACCTCCGATGTAAACCGCCCAGGACCCGACCTCGGTTTCTCCCGGCTGCAGCCAGTCATTTCCCATGGGATCCCTCCTTAGCGCGCGGCATTTTTTTCGGCTTCCGGGGTTAACTCTAACGCGAATTAAAAACTGAAGTCAACTCTGATCGGAGAAACAACACTCCCTCTCCGAATTGAGACTCGATTCTCGATAGAACCATAGCTGAGTCAGGACTTCAAAGCGCGTCGCCGCGGCCAGCGAGGCGAACTTGCCGATGCCGAACTGACCGACGCGTTCCCTCTTGAATTTGGGCGAAACGGATCGGGAGATTTTTTCGTCCGAGCCGACGTTGAAATATTGCTTCAGACCGTCCGCGTCCATGCCCGAGCCGTCGTCCTGAACGGTGATCCGGTCGGTGCCAACATAGACGAACACCTCGGTCGCGTCGGCGCCGTACGCGTTGTTGATGAGCTCCCGGAGAAGCTCGACGCTTTCCTTGTAGAGCCGCTCGCCGAGGGCAATGATATGGCGTTTATCGACCGTGACCTCGAGACTCCGCTTTTCTTTAACGTGCATGAACTTGCGCTTTTTTCTCTTAAGAATACGGCGACCTGGACAAGTTTGTCAATTCAAAGAGGCAGCGACGCCGGGATCCGGCCGCGGAAGGAACATTCGGGGGGCCGGCCCAGCCGCCCGCTTCCTCAAGAACATCCGCGGGGTCGGGTATAAGATCGAATCCTGACCGACGGGCCCGGCACGACCATCAGGAGTTTCTTTAAATCGGTGCCAGGTTACTCATTCCCCGATTTCGAAATCGGGGAATGAGTAACCTGGCACCGAATTCACTTCGGGCCAGAAGCCGGGCGGCCGCCTTCCCGGCCTTGCCCCGGCCGGCCAATCGTGCTACTATTTTAACAATTCGTGTTACTATTGAAGACAGGAATTGCCATGAACCGATCGCTCCCCTCCGCGGCCCTCCTCCTCGCTTTCTCCGCCGGCCTCTACGAGATGCCCGGACGGAACGCCCACTTCGGGGTCAGGGAGGGACTGTGAACCGCCCCCCGCTCGGCGGATTCTTCGACCGGCACGCTCCGGACTGGGACTCCTCCCAGACCGCCGGGATCCACGGGGCAATCGAGCGGATTTTCGCGGCCGCGGGTCTCCGGCCAGGTTCGAGGATCCTCGACGTCGGCGCGGGGACCGGGATTCTCTATTCCTATTTCCGGGACGCCGGCGCCGGGGCGTATACGGCCGTCGACAACTCGCCGGAGATGGTCCGTCAATTCAAAGCTAAATACCCGGAAGCGCTCATCCTCGAGACGGATTACGAAAAGCCGATTCGCTTCGACGAGCCATTCGATGTTGTCATGATTTTCAACGCCTTCCCCCATTTCCGCGACGAGGAGGCCGCCTTCCGCCGTTCCCATTCCTACCTGTCCACGGGAGGCCGACTTTTCGTCTGCCATTCCATGAACCGCGAAGCCCTGAACGAGCACCATCGAAACGCGGGCGGGGCTGTGGCCGAGGATGTCCTGGTCCCCGACGATCGGATGGCCGGGCTTTACCGGAAGGCCGGGTTCACTTCCATCCGGGTCGAAAACACGGACCACTTCTATTCCGAAGGGACGAAATGAAACCGGAATTGAGGGACGTGTCCCTGGCCTCGGTCTTCGGAGCGGCCGCCCTGGCGTTGCCGGTTCTGTTCCACGCCGTCGGTCTGGGTTCGGCCTTTCTGCCGATGTTCCTTCCGCTCTCGGCGGCCGGCTTTCTGCTCCCGTTCCGCGTCGCCGGGCCGCTGGCGATCGCCGTTCCGGCCGTGTCCTTCGTCCTGACGGGGATGCCGCCCATGACCGTCCCCCCGACCGGGCCGATCATGATGCTCGAACTCGGGTTTCTCATGGCGGCGAACCGGTGGCTTTTCGCCCGGTTGAAAATCAACATCTTCCTCGCCGCGGCGATTTCGACCGTCGCCGAGCGGTTGTTCTATCTCGCCCTCCTCTATCTCGCGGCGACCGTCCTCCGTCTCCCCCGGACTGTTTTTTCCCTCGCCGGCCTGGCCGGAAGCCTCCCCGGCACGATTCTTCTCCTCAGCGCCGTCCCGGCGACCGTCAAGGTCATCCGCGGACATCGGATATCATGACGCGGGCGGCGCTTATCCTTCTCCTCCAGGCCGCGGCCCTGCTGGCCGGCCCGCTTCTCCTCGTCCCGGCCGCGGCCGCGGGGACGGGATATTTTCTGTCGCGCCGCAAAGGCCGCTCTCGTGTCCGTTTCGGAGCGCTTTTTTTCGCCGTCTTCTTCCTTGGTCTATGCCTCATGGGCCTGACCGAGGGCGTTCTGGGCCTTTCCGACCCGGAGTACGGCCGCTACGCGCTCCTGTCCCTGCGTGGATACGCGTCTTTTCTTGTCGTCCTCGCCGGGACGACGATGTTCACCCTGGCCGAAGTCCTCTGTTTCCTGCAAAAAATCCGCGTCCCCGGGTATGTCCTGACCATGCTTTATCTCATGGTCCAGGACTTGGCCGTCTTAAACCGCCTGGCCGCGGAGACAAGCCGGACGGTCCGCGCCCGCGGAGCGGGAATCGGCCTTGCCGCCCGGGTCAAGCTCGCGGTTCACGCGGCCAAGAATTTCGTGGTCTTCTCCGCCCTGAAATTCAGATACCGGCACGAACACATCCTGGCCCGGGGACTTTCCCTGGACCTTCCCCTGGACGATTGGAGGGCGCGTGAACGCCAGCCTCAGGGCGGATGATCTGACCCTGCTCCAGGGGGAGAAGGCCATCGTTTCCGGTCTGTCCTTCACCACGGCTCCGGGAGAGCGGATCGCCGTCCTCGGCGCCAACGGGTCGGGGAAAACGACTCTGGCCCGGACCATCCTCGGATTTTCCCCTTACCGGGGAATTCTCGAAGTTGAAGGAAAGGAAGTCCGGGACGAACCCCGAGAGGCCCGAAAAGCGGCCGCGGCCGTCTTCGGCGACACCGACACCCAGTTGCTGATGCCCACCGTCCACGACGAGCTGGCCTTTTCCCTCAAGACGGCGGAGGAGACGACCGATGTTTCCCGGGTGCGGGCTTTCGCCGAAAGCTTCGGCCTCGGCCCGCTCCTGGACCGCCACCCGTCGCACTTGAGCAGCGGGGAAAAACGGAAGGTCCTTCTCGCCCAGAGCATCGGCCGCCGGCCTTCGATTCTCATCCTCGACGAGCCGACGTCGGACTTGGACGCCCGGGGATCACGCCGCCTGCGCGAAATGCTGGCGTCTCTCCCTCAGACGATCGTCCTCATCACTCACCATTACGACCTGGCTCTGGCCCTGTGCCGGAAGGCCGTCGTCCTCGGCGGCGGGAAAGCGGCGGTGTTCGAGGATATCCGGGCGCT
>CAYSGA010000192.1:0-4488 GCA_964430165.1 uncultured Eubacteriales bacterium | reverse complement strand
GCATCGTCCAAGTCGCGGCCGACCCGGCCGTTTTCAAAAAATCCCGGCGATTGACTCTTCGGTTCATCGTATTCTCCTTAAAACACCGCCCGCCCGGTTCGGAGCTGTATATTCATCATGCCGGTTTACCTTCCTTGAATCAAGGCCATCCCATTCAAAATATCAGGGCTTCCTCAAAAATCAGAAATAAATACGACTACTTGCCAAATATTATACGCGGAATCTCGTCATGGCCGAGAGCGCCTCTCCTAACTCCCAGAGGTCGTGTAGGACTGTCCTCACGCCAAGGGCGAGGAGGACTTGCCAGAAGACGCATAGCGGAGAGGGGGGCCCTGAAGATTGATGAGGAACCCTCCAAGATGGTTTCCCCCTCAACGGACGACCGCCCCGCTCCTTCGGATGCAGGGCCAGTCCTGCTCCCCCTCCAAGGTATCGGCGTCGCCGATTGAAGAAGCCCAGGGACTGGTTCCCTGGGCTTTGACGTCCTACGCGACCCCTGGGCCAGGGCGCGGCTGGAGGGAGGTATTCGAGGCCATAGGGATTGCCCCTATTCTTGGGGCAAATGTCCCTCTTTCCCGACGACATCCTTGCGGAGGGCGCTGTTGCCGCCCTCGTTGGTGAAGCGGACGAAGGGACGAGAGCGGTCGAGGAGGTACCGGTACGTGACATGGGTTTTTTTGTGGACGCCCCCGGCCTGCTCGTAAATCTTCCGCATCCGGGGATTGTAATCCCCCACCCATGACAGCTCGATTTCCTTGTAGTGCGGCCGGGCCTCGACGGCCCGGATGAAATGCAGGAAGAGCGGACCGATGACCCCGGAATTCTGGAACTCGGGGATGACCCCGGCCAGAAAGACTCGGTTGCGGGTGATCGTCTTTCCCTTGAGCAGCCGGAAAAACCTGAGCGTCCTCCACCAATTCAGGCGGCCGTTGAATTCGGCCAGGACCTGGTTGACGTCCGGGAAGGTCACGACGACACCGACCGGCTTTCCGTCCTTATAAGCGAACCAGATGAATTCGTCGACGATAATCGGCCTGGCCGATTTCATGATCCGCTCGATTTCGCCGGTCGTCACCGGCTGAAAATCCTCCATGTAATCGGCCCAGGTCCTGTTCAGGATTTCCACCAAGTCCCCGACGAAGCGGGCGGCCTGCTTCTTCTCGTAAGGACGATACGTATACGTTCCCTTCTTGATCAAATGTTCGGCGAACCGGACCATCCGCTCCGGAAAGGGAACGGCCAAATCCTTGTGGTAGGAAAACTGGCGGTAAAACTCCTGAAAGCCATAGGTTTCGAACAGCCGGGCGTAATACGGCTTGTTGTAGGGCATCCCGTAGCCCTGGGGCATGAATCCCTCGATCAGGACGCCCCAGTTCATGAAATTCGCCCCGAAATTGACGCTCGCGTCGATCGCTTGAACGCCGCGGGCGGCGAGCCATTCCCGGGCGGCATCAAACATCAGGTCGGCCGCGACCTGGTCGTCCGGGCATTCGAAAAAGCCGATTCCTCCCTCCGCGGGGTCTTTCCGTTTCGCCTTCTCGAAATCGACGAAGGCGGCGATCCTCCCGATCGGCCGGCCGGCATCGTCCCGGAGGACCCAGCGAACCGCCTCGCCGTGCCTGAAGGAAGAGTTTTTCTTCGGGTCGAAGACGGCCTCGACTTCGGCGTCCAACGGCGCGATCCAATTCGGATCGCCGGCGTACGCCCCCCGGCCGACGTCGTGAAAGACGCGGGAGCCGGTCGCCGGAGAAATTTCCAGGAGTTTCATCGATCGGCTATCTTCTCCCAAAATCGATTTCATCGGAGAGCTCATTTTTGTCGCCCTCCTTGTCGTAGGGGAAATGGGCGGCCAAGCATTCGCCGGCGGTCCGGATGCCGTCGATCAATCCTTCCGTGAATTCGCCCCGGCGGAAACGGCCGGACAGGGCGGCGGCCGTCTCCTTCCAAAACTCCTGGCCGGCGCGGGCGTGAATTCCCTCGTCGCCCAGGACAACGAACCGGCGCCGGGAGGGGACGATGAAAAACAGAATCCCGTTGCGGGCCCGGGTTTCCTTCATCTTGAGACGGCGAAAGGCCCTCTCGGCCACCGGCCGGACGGGGCCCCAGAAAAACCGGGAAACGGACACCCGGATTTCCCCGGATGTGCGTTTTTCGGCCTCGGCGACCGCCTGACGGATTCGACCCTCGTCAATCCGGGCCAACCATTTCGGACGACATATGATTCCCATGGCCGTTTTCCCTCACCATCCGCCGGAAGCGCCGCCGCCCCCGGAACGTCCGCCGCCGCCGCTGAATCCTCCGCCTCCTCTGCCGCCACCCCGGCCCCCGCTCCCCGAAAGCAGGGTGTAGAGCAGCCAAAGGGCCAGGCGGGGATTCGTAATCAAGATGATCAGGAAAATGATCCCGGCAATGATCATGAAGACGGGGGGGACTTCGCCTTCCGAGGACGTCCGCTTGCGCACGGGCTCGTCCGTCCCGGGCGCGGGCTTTCCGGAGATCGTCTCCAAAAGGGAGGTCACGGCCTCCCGGACCGCCCTGTCGGGATCTCCCCGCTGAATCCCGGGGACCAGGATATTGTTGATCACCCGGCCGGCGACGGCGTCGGGAATATTTCCTTCCAGGCCGTATCCGACTTCAATCCGGATTTTGCGGTCATCGGCAAAAATAAAAAGCACGAGGCCGTCTTCCAGGCCCTTGCGCCCGACCTTCCAGGCGGCAAAAGCTTTGGCCGCGAAATCCTCGAGCGGCACTCCCCCGGTCGTCCGGGAGATGTAAAGCAGAACCTGGTGGCCCGTTTCGCCTTCGAACGCTTCGAGCCGGGAATCGATCTCGGCCCGAACGGCGGATGAAATGAATCCCGCCTCGTCGGTCGCCCATCGGTCGGGCGACGGGGGGATCCGGCTCGGTTGCGCCCCGGCCCGGACGGCTCCGAAAGCGAGGAAAACCGCCAGAACGGAGACGGCTCCGCGCCAAGGCCGCGGGCGAAACGTCCGCTTCATCGAGCCGATCCGGAACAAGCGGTTGTCAGAATTTCACGACCGGGGCGGTCTCGGCGCCGGCCTGGGCTCTAAAATAGGATTTCTCGGCGAACCGTTTGCCGAAGAACCCGGCGATCAGAGCCGTGGGAAAACTCATCCGCTTGGTGTTGAACGCCTGGGCGGACTCGTTGAACACCCGCCGCTCCTGGGTGATCCGGTTTTCCGTCCCTTCGAGCTGGACCTGGAGGTCGCGGAAATTCTGAGTTGCCTTGAGGTCAGGGTAATTCTCGACGGCAACGAGCAACCGGGCTATGGCCGAACCTAATTCGCCCTGGGCCTGCTCGAACTTGGCGAAGGCCTCAGGGTCGTTGACGACGTCCGCCCCAAGCTGAATCTGTCCGACTTTGGCCCGGGCTTCGGTGACGGCCGTGTACGTCTCTTTTTCGAAATTAGCCGCGCCTTTGACCGTTTCAACCAAGTTCGGGATTAAATCCGCCCGCCGCTGATAGACGTTTTCAACCTGGCCCCATTTCGCCCGGACGTCCTGGTCGAGCTTGTTGAGGCTGTTGTAGGCGCCGGCGACCCAGAGGCCGATGATGACAACGAGGAGGACGAGGATCCCCAGACCGCCCAGCAGACCGAACCGCCTTTTGGGCGCGTTCGCCGGAATTCGAGGTGCTTCGTTTGCCATGTCTAATCTCTCCCTTCCCGAAAATATGCGGAAAACCTATCCGCCGGATATTCTATCGGTCCGCCCGCGAAGTTTCAACAAAAATCACAAATGATCGTCGTCCGGGACGGCCGGGCCGTCGGAAGCTTAAAAAGGCTTCAGACGATAGTCCCCGACGGGACCATCGCTTTGGCGGCGCCGTCTCGGCATATCATCTTCAGATGATCGTGCCGGACGGCACGACCGAATTCTTCGGAACGACGATGATGCCGTCGACAATGCAGACATCGCCGCATTCCCGGTTTTGAGCCCCCTCGGCGTTGATCAACTTGACTCCGTCACCGATCCGGGCGTTTTTGTCGAGAATGGCGTTACGGATTTCGCATTCCCGGCCGACCCCGACCGGGGGAATTCCCAGGCCCGCGGCTTCGCGAAGATCCGCGACGGACTCATAATAATCCGCGCCCATCATGACCGTCCGCTCCAGCCGCGACCCCTCGCCGATCCGCGAACGGATGCCGACGATCGATTGGCGGATGAGCGCCCGGTTGATGATGCTTCCTTCGCACAGAATCGACTCGTGGACGTCGGCGTCGAGAATTTTCGACCCGGGCAGGAACCGGGGAACGCTGAAGACCGGCTTATCCTCGTCGTAGAAATTAAACCGCGGCAGGGGGTTGGTCAGGCCGATATTGGCCTCGAAAAAGCTGGGAATCGTCCCGATGTCCTCCCAGTAGCCGTCGAAGAAATAGGCGAAGACCTTGTATTCGTGGATGGCCTGGGGAATGATCTGTCTTCCGAAGTCCTCGGCGGTCGAACTTTCCAGAAGTTTTTTCAGAA
>CAYSGA010000191.1:0-4499 GCA_964430165.1 uncultured Eubacteriales bacterium | reverse complement strand
CGTTGGAATGTATTCCACTCTTTTCGAGGTGTCCAGACATTTGGGGGAAGATCAGGATCCCGTCTGAGAGAACCCGGCGATCGCAATCGCGAGTCCGACGACAAGGGTTGTGAGCCGGATGGTGGTCTTAGTCATGAGCGGGCTCCTCAGGCGTGATCTCTTTCACGATATCTTTAGGCTTCGAAAGCGGGATTCCTTTATCGCTGGTTTTCCGGAACGTAACCTGCTCGGCTTCGATGGACAAAACGTAACCGTCGGCGAGTTTCTGGCCCTCGCGAAGGGTCAGGGGAAATCCGTCGGCGAAGGCGACGATGGCTTCGTAACGATTCTGAGACTTGACGATTCCCATCAGGGAGATGTCCTCGATGTCCATGTCGTCCAAGCCGGTCACGACCTTCTTGGTCTTCAATTGCTCGCCGCCGAACAGGTCTTTGAACGGATCCCGGCGGCCTTCGGAGTCGTAGGAGAAGACGGGCGCCATGGATTTCTTTTCCGGGGGGGGCGGCGGCGTCTCCTGGGGAGCCGGGAGCAGGGGGAGCGCGAGGACGAAAACCAGCCCCCAGAGCAGAGGGATTCTTTTAGATTTCATTGCGTTCCTGCGTCGCCGCCCCCGGCTTGGTCGGCGCGGCCTTTTTGAGCAAGACTTGTTCCAGGAAGAAATAGGATTTGAGGGTGAAGGAGGCGGTGATCGTGTTCCCGCTCCGTTGGTCGGCTAGGGCTTTGATGGAGAAATCGTCGATGTTGAAAATCCTCGGGAAATGGAGGATGCGGTCGAAAAACTGGGCTAGGTTGTGGTAGGTCCCGTTGACGACGATCGGGATGGGCCATTCCGTGTAAAAATCCCGGGCGGTTTCCCGGTCCTCGGCAAACCGGACCAGGTCGAGTTGCTGATCGAAAGCCATCTGTTGGATGTTGCGGAGGATGTCGCTCGTTTCCTTTTTCTGCGGAATGATCGTTTCGAGCTCGGACAACGAGGCCGTGAGCGTGACCAGTTCGGCCTCGATGGCGTCCAACTGGCGTTTTTTCACCCGGAGGAGTTCGACCTGCTGCTCCGCCTCAAGGCGTTCGTTCCGGACAGATTTCAGCGCGGCCTGCTTCGGCTTGAAGTAAGCGAAATAGGACAGACCGAGCACCATCGCCCCGAGCAGGATGGTGGTCGGCAGGGTCTTTTTTTTCATTGCGCCACCGGGCCTTTCGCCGCCGGCGCGGGGAGCTGGGCTTTAAGGACGAACTCTTGGAAAACGTTGTTGCCGACGGTGATCTGGGTGGACGAGGAGATGGTGACGTCGGCAAACAGACCGGATTTCTGAAGCGCTTTCGAATATTCGGAGATCTGGATGTTGGAGAGTCCGCGACCCCGGATGTCCAGCGTCTGGGCCTTATAACCGGCTTCCATGAGCCAGACCCATTCGGGAAGGTTGCGCGACACGGCGTCGAGCACCTGAAGGGGAACGGCCTGCCGGCTCCGCAACTCCTCGATCAGTCCGATTTTATTCTTCAGATAAAATTTCTGCTGTTCCACGAGTTCCAGCTTCTGGAGGACGGGCATCAGGACACGTTGCTGGTCCTGGGCCGAGGAGAGAAGGGACCGTTCGGTGTCAAGGGATTTTTTTTGGAGAAAGGCCAGGGCGCCGAGGACGGCGATGACGAGGAAAATGACCAGGTTGACGACGTTTGATTTCTTGGCTTTTCCAGGCTTAGCCTCGGTCGGGGGGGCCGGAGCACCGACGGGCGCCTTTCTATCTCCGGACTTGATGTCGGTTTTCAGGAGATTGACGCGGATCATCGGATCATTTCTCCCGCTTGCGGGTGGCCAACCCTACGGCTACGCCGAACAGGGGGGCCAGGTCCTGATCATACACCGGATCCAGCTTTTTTTCACTATAATGGACTTTCCGAAAGGGGTCGAACAGCACCGTCGGGACAAGAAATTTTTGTTCGAACGCCGCCGGCAGAGTGCTTATCCCGGCCAGGCCGCCGCAGAGGTAGATCTGGTCGACCTTTTTCTCGCGACGGTCCTCGGCCGTATAAAAGGCGAGCGTTTTTTCGATTTCGTCGAGGAGTTCCTTGACGTTCATGTCCAGGAGGGCGGCCGAATCCGCTTCGGAAATCCCGGCCGGGTGGATGCCTTTGAGAAGCGATTCCGCCTCCGGGTAGCCGACGTTCAGGTCCTTGCGGATCGCCTCGGTGATGTAGGACCCGCCGATGGACAAGTCGCGGAACAATTGCGGGACGCCGTGATCGATGACGACGATGGTCGTGACGTTGGCGCCCAGGCCGATGACGGCGATGGTTTTCTCGGCGAATTCCTCGGGATAATTGATCTCGAAGGCGTTGAAAAGAGCGAAGGCGTCGACCTCGATCGCGACCAGGTTCTTTTTGGCCTGGTTGACGACGTTGGTCAGGGAGGACACCTTTTCCTTCTTGACGGCGACGAGCAGGATTTCAAGCCCCCGGTCCTCGGACCCCGGAGGCGGCTTGAGGATCGCGTAATCGACGTGCGTTTCCTCGTACGGGTAAGGGATGTTGTGCTTGGCCTCCCAGATGATGGATTCGGCCAGTTCCTGGGTCTCCATGGCCGGGAGGGATATTTTCTTGATGATGACCGAATTTCCGGAAATGGACAGGGCGACGTCCTTGGAGGTGATTTTCGCTTTGGCGAAGGCTGCGCCGATCGTCCCGGCGACGGCCGCGGAATCGATGATGGACCCTTCGACGATGGCGTCGTGGGGCAGCGGTTCATACCCGATATGGGCGACCTCGAAAGCGTCCTTTTTCCCCTTCTTTTTCAAGCTGAGTTCGAGGACCTTCACGCCGTGCGAGCCGATGTCCAGGCCGACGATGGTTTTATCGCGAATTAGGCCGAACATGTCATACCTGTCCTCTTATGAAGATAATGACTCCGGGTTCGAGGCGAATTTCTCACGGAGCTTTTGTTCGACAATCGGGGGAACGAGTTCGCTGACGGATCCGCCCAGGGCGAACACTTCCTTCACCAGGCTGGAACTGAGAAAGGTGTAGCGGGCGCTGGGCATCATGAACAGGGTTTCCAGGTCGGGGTTCAGCTGCTGGTTCATCAGGGCCATTTGCAGCTCATACTCGAAATCCGAGACCGCCCGTAGTCCCCGGATGACCGCCCGGGCGCCGCGGAGCCGGGTGAAATCGGCCAGAAGGCCGTGGAACGCCTCGACTTCGATATGGGGCTGGTCTTTGAAAATATCCCGGATAAGGGCCACCCGCTCCCCGACCGAAAGCAACGTCGCTTTCTTGGGATTTTCCAGAACGGCCACAAGGACCCGGGGAAAGAGCTTCGCCCCCCGGCGAATGATGTCCACGTGGCCGTTGGTGATCGGATCGAATGATCCGGGGTAAACGGCCCGTTCCTCCCCTTCCGTCGAGGCCATGGCCTTCCTCAATTTCTCCTTCATCCTCATCAGATTTTGATCTCTCCGGTTGAAGTCCGCCGATCTCCTTTCTTGGAGCCATCCAGCCGAAATCCTAACCCAGACCCGTCCATTATGCAAGAAGGGCGTTTAAGGGCAATCCCCCCCGGGGGTGATTCGGCCGGTGAACATTTTCAGGGAAAATACCCTGATTTGCGCTCCCGGGGCGGTGAAACGGGCGCCGGGGATGCTCAGAATATCAACCTCGCTCCAAGGCGAAAGGAGAAGTGACGAAGATTGGTTTCGTTATCCCCGCTTTTCGAACCGGGGAAAATATCGGTGTAACGGAGTTCTCCCGACAGGCCGAACGCGTTCGTCAGGAGATATTCCAGCCCGCCTCCGAGGACATAGCCGAATCTCGATTCGGTCTCCTTTTCGCGGGTGATGCCTTCAAATCCCGGGGCGGTGACCGTTAATTCGCCGACCGCGGTCAGGAACAAGCCCGCCCCGGCCAGAACGTAGACCCCGAGCCTTTCCCGGCCCGGGATATAAAGCTTGACCCCGGGAACCATCGCGAAAACCCCAAAATTTCCTCCCGTGACGGAATAATACGAAGAGAAAATGCCTTGATCGAGCCGATGACATTGGTATCCCAGGTCTAAAACGACTTGAATGACGGGGGAGAACTGATATCCGATCGTCAGGCCGCCGCCCGGTCCGGAGAGGTAAGTTCTTCTGAAAGCGCTTCCCAACGGATAAACAATGCCGCCGGAGGCGGCCAGGCTGAATTTTCCCTCGGAGGATTCCGGTTGGGCGAAAACGGACAACGGACCCAGGAAAACGACGATCGCGCCGGCCGTCAAAATCTTTTTCACGGGAACCCTCCTCCCTTGAAAGTCTCAGTATACGATTGAATCGTAAAGTGTTTAGCGGCCAATGTCAATTCTCAAATATGAGGGTTCCCGGCCGGAGGCGGCGGCCACCGGACCGGATCCGAACCTCGAGCGGGTTTCGGATTTGCCAAACGGCCGGATCTTATGTTAGCTTGAAGAAAATCATGATCAGCTTCGGGACTTCAGGCTGGCGGGCGGTGATGGGAGAGGAATTCACCTTTCA
>CAYSGA010000190.1:0-4522 GCA_964430165.1 uncultured Eubacteriales bacterium | reverse complement strand
CCCCGCCGAAAACGCCGGATTCGACGTCGCTTCGGATTTTGTTGACGACATACAATCCGTAGGCCGAGCCCAGGGCCAGGAGCAGGACGGGCGCAGCAGGAGTGATGATCGTCATGGGCCGGCCGGACCAACCGATCAGCCCGAACAACCAGACATTGGCCAGGACGACGACCAAGACGGGCGGGAGAATGCCTTTCCACGACCTTAGGTTCAGATACAGGATGAGGACGATCGCCGCCAGCATGATCGGAACGAGGAAGGAGAGGTCACGCCGGGTGTAGACGTTGATGAAGTGGCCGTCGGTGGGTATGCCGGTGAAATAAACCTCCATCGTATCGCCCAGGGCTTTTTCCGCCTCGGGTATGACGACTCTCTTCACACTGGCCATCGTTTCGATGTCGTTGTCGATGAACACCGAAAGTGCGAACCACTCCCCGTCCTCGGAGAGGACCTGCCCGACGTAGCGATCCTTGGACCGGGCCAGAGTCTCCAGGGCTTTCAATCCCTCCGGGTCGGTAGGGATGGAATCGAGGAAGTCGCGGACCTCGATCCCGTCTTCGGTCTTCTTGATGTCGGCGATATTGGAGAGCGAGGTGACGCTGAAGATTTCCGGCCGGTCTTTCAGACTGTCGGTCAGATTGCGGATCCGGCCGAGCGTGTCGGCGGTGAAGACGCCGGACCGCGGGCGGACGAGGACAAAGACGATGTTGTTGGCCGAAAACGTCGCCGAGGTTTCATGGTAGAGGGAGAGTTTCGGGTCGTCCTTGGGAAGCCAGTCCGAGAGCTTGTTATAAAAACGAAGACGGCTCATTCCGGCCAGGGCTGTGACGGTGACCAGGCCGCAGACGACCAGGACGAGAACCCGGTGCCGGACGACCTCGGTGATCCACTTCCTAACCCCCTTCGCGGAATCTTGCGAAGCTTCAGCCACGGGAGACCTCCGGAGACGGGAGGCGCAGGGAGCGCAGGTACTCTTTAAAGTAAGGCCGGGTAGTTTCCTTGTAGCTTCGAGCCCGCTCCTCGAAGACGGTCCAGAGGGTGAACGTCGTGTTGATGAGGCCCAGGTACATGATGGCCGTCGTTTCCGGGTCAACATCGGACCGGAAATCGCCCGATTCCACGCCTTTCTCTATGACGGTCCGCACCCGGCTCTTCAAGCCGAGCATGCAATTTTTAAACTTGTCGAACAGGGTCCGGTCCTCGGCGTATAAACCGTCGGAAAACAGGATCCGATAGATGCCCGGATATTTCTCGAGGAACAAAACGGCGAAGTCGAACCACGCCCCCAACGCTTCAACCGGAGCGAAGCCGCGGCCAGAGATGTCGCGGTCCGTTGCCTCGATCGACTTGGCCGAAGCATCGAGGATGAGATGAAAAATGCCCATCTTCGAATCGACGTGCTTGTAGAGGGCGCCTTCGCCAAAGCCGACTTCCCCGGCGATCCTTTTGGTCGTGAGGCCGGTAATCCCGACCTTGTCCACGAGGCGGAGGACGGCGGTGACGATGTCCGCCTTTCTTTTCTCGAGAATGGAACCGAAAGCGGTATTATTCATAATTTCTCCGGTGAGTGAGTATTTACTCGCCACATAAGATAAGGGAAGGATTTGCGTTTGTCAAGGGGAAAAAGCTCAATCGATAATAAATCGGCGCTAAATCGGTGCGAATTAAATCGGTGCCAGGTTACTCATTCCCCGAATTCGAATTCGGGGAATGAGTAACCTGGCACCGATTTCAATCCCGGATCTTGAAATACCGGCCGGCAAGGAGTGCCAGCACGATCGAAAACGCCAATAAAACGCCCAAGTGCGGCAGGATGGCGAAGAAATCGCCCTGGAAGAACCTCAGCTTGTGCAGGGCGTCCATCGCCCAGTAGGCCGGCGAGATCATGGCCGCCGTCCGGACCCCCCGCGGCACGATTTCGTTGGGCCACCAGCAGCCGCCCAGGGCCGCAAAAACGTTGGAGAGGAGGACCGCCAGCCCGATGATCATGTCCTCTTTCGTGCAGAGCGATCCGATGAAAACGCTGAGGGCGGACATGGCCAGGGCGAAGACGGCGATGATAAGCAACGAAAGCGGAGCGTTGCCCAGGTTCAGATGGAAAAATATTTTTCCGACGACAAAGAGCATCAAGGCCTGGAACATCCCCATCAGCCAGCGCCCGAGGAGCTTCGCCTGAAACAGTTCGCCCGTCGAAAGCGGCGAAAAGAGCATCCGGCCCATGATCCCCTTCTTGCGGTCCTCCATCACGGTGATGCCGCCGTAAATCATGACCATCATCATGATGAACTGGACGGTCGCGCCGGGAATCGAATGATCGAACCCGCTGGGGACGACGGTGACCGTGTTTTCCGGAAATCGGCTCTTGACCTGAACCAGATCTCGGAACTCGGGATGGTCGTCCAGAAACTTCGTCAAGTCCCCTTCCCCGTAAAGCACGAGTTCGCTCAGGACCCGGGCGATGGCCTGGAAAAGCCGCGTTTCGACGCGGGCGGCCGCCTTCACCGAGGCGTCCTCGCGTTTCTTGAACGCCAGGGCCTGGTCCTTGCGCGCCTCGATTTTCCTCGAAAAATCCGGCGGGAGAATGATCAGGCGATTGTATTCGGCCGGCTCCGTCTCGGCCATCTTCAATTCGATGCCGGGAGATTTTATTTTCTCCAGAAAATAAGCGCCCCAGCGGCCCTGGTCCTGATTGACGACGGTCAACTCGGCCGTGGGCGGGGCGTTGTCGCTCGCCTTGAAAAGCAATCCGAAAAGCACGATGAAAAGAATCGGAAAGGCCAGCGTCCAGAAAAAGAACGCCTTGTCCTTGATCATGACCCGGAGGTCGTTCCCGGCGATGTGAAAAATTCTTTTGAGGCGTCTCATGGCTTACACCGTGGATCGGCGGCGGAGCGCCGGGACGGCCAGGGCAAGGAGGACCAGGCCGCTTACGGCCAGGACCAGGAGCGAAACCGTCGGGAAGCGGCCGTCGCGGACAAGCGCCGCGCCGTCGATAAACCACCGGTTGGGCGTAACGATGCCGACCGTTCGGAACGCCTTCGGCATCGCCTCGGGATTCATCATCGAACCCCCGAACAGACTGAAAGCCAGGATGATCGGCGCGCTGAGGGCGCCGGCCTGGTTTCGGTTCCGGACCAGGGCGTTCATCAGGGCAAAGAAGGCGGCCGTCCAGAACGCCCCGACCACGCCAAGGAGCAGGAAATATCCGAAGGGGCCCCAATGCACGCGAAAAACCACGGTCCCGAAAGCGACCATGACCAAAAGGATCACGATTCCCATCAACCAGCCGCCCAGGATGCGGGCGCCGATGAGTTCCGATGAACGGAGCGGCGTGGTCAGCATCCGGCGGAGCTTGCCGTCCGCGCGCTCGGAGATCATGTCGCGCATGATCGTCTGGACGATGAACAGCAGGAACATGATCGCCATGCCCGGCAGGATGATGGAGAAAATATCGGTTTGGGAGAGGACCGCTTTGGCCCCGGCGGCCTTGGTTTTCTCCTCCTTGAGACGAAGCAAAAGCGGGTTCAGGTATTTTTCGGCAGCGACGACTTTCTTCTGGGCTTTGCCGAACTCCGGTCCCAGCACTTCCCAGGGGAAGGAGTCGACCGGGCCGTCGAGCATGGCCCGGATTCCGCGGGCTTCCGGCTCGAAGGCTTGGACCGCGCCCGAAAGCATCACGGCCATCGTGTTCATGAATTCCTCGACGACGTCGGGGAGAAACTGTTCGGCCGGGTTTTTAACCACTTCGATGGTGACCGGCTTGATGTCCAGCAGGTCGAGGGTGAAGCGCTCCGGGATGACGATCATGGCCGAGGCTTTGCCCTTCTCCATGAGTTTCCGGCCCTCGGTCTCGTCGGCCACCGTCACTTGGAACATCTTCTTCATCTGGTCGGCGTCAAACGCCCCCAAAAACAGGCGCGAGGCCAAGCCCTTGTCGTGGTCGACAAGGACGACCTGGATGGGCGGCAGCGTGTTTTCGTCTTCGCCCGGGCCGAAAATTATGCCGATCAGCCCGGTCATCGCCAGCGGGATGATGATGTAGATGACGATCGCGAGCGGCGACTTGAGGTGGCGCCGCACGTCGTTTTTAAGAATCAGGAGAAGCCGGCGCATCGCTCAATCCCTCAAACTGCGGCCAGTCAGTTTCAGAAACACTGTTTCCAAACTGGGCGACTTGATCTTGAGGTCGGTCACGGCCAGCTTGCGCCGGAACAGGCGATCCATGACCTTGGGGATCTGCTCGGTGTCGGAGACGGCCAGGGCGGCCAGCCCGTCGGCCGCCGACAGCAGCTCGATCCCGTTTCCGGCGAGATCCAGGAGGGCTTCGGTAAACGACGCGGCGGGGAAATCGCCGGTGATTTCGACGATGTCCTTTTCGCCGACGAGCCGAACCAGTTCCTCTAGCGTCCCCTGGGCCAGGATGCGGCCGTGGTCCATGATGGCGATGCGGGAGCAGGTATTTTCCACCTCGGCCAGCTGGTGGGTGGTGAAGATGACGGCCGTTCCGGCGGCCCCGACCTTG
>CAYSGA010000189.1:0-4536 GCA_964430165.1 uncultured Eubacteriales bacterium | reverse complement strand
ACGCGGCGGCCGAGTGACCGGCGTCATCCCCCGGGACATGGTGGAGAGGGAACTCGCCTACACCGAGCCCCGTGGCCTCCGGGTCGTCGAAACGATGCACGAACGGAAAGCCCTGATGGCCGAGCTTTCCGACGGTTTCATCGCCCTTCCCGGCGGGCTCGGGACGATGGAGGAATTCTTCGAGGTCGTCACCTGGGCCCAGCTCGGCATCCATCGGAAACCGTGCGGCCTCCTGAACGTTGCGGGCTATTTCGACCCGATCTTGGAATTTTTAGACCGGGGGGTCACTCTGAAGTTTCTCCAAGCCGAGCACCGGGCGATGATCCTTTCCGACCCCCACCCGGCGCGTCTCCTCGACCTTTTCGAAACCTACCGGCCCCCGGAGGCCGACATGGCCCGCTGGGCCCTGGATATGTCCAAGACGTGAAACATACGGCTTTCCGCTTTGGTCCCGCGAATTAGCCATCCTCCGCCCCCGGGAACCAGTCCCGTCGGTTCCCCCCATGCGAGCATGGGGCCCCCCTCCGCTATGGGGGCCCGAGGACGGCTAATTCGCAGAACCGACGCGGTGTTGTTCCTCCTTATATGAATTGACTCCCCCTTAGCCTCATGTAAGAATGAAGCCGCATGAATACGCCTGTGGCGGGAGAGCCGCGATGACCGAAACGCCCGGACCTCCGCCCGCTCGGCTAAAGCTGAGATACCCGCCCGAGCTCCCGATTTCCCGCCGCCGCGGCGAGATCGTCCAGGCGATCCGTCGGCACCGGGTCGTTATCATCTCCGGGGAGACGGGTTGCGGCAAAAGCACCCAGATTCCGAAGATGTGCCTGGAAGCTGGCCGCGGATCGCGCGGCCGGATCGCCGTCACTCAGCCCCGCCGGATCGCGGCCGTGACGATCGCCCGGCGGATCGCCGAGGAGATGGGGGAGCCGGTCGGGCGGACGGTCGGTTATAAAATCCGTTTCGAGGACCGATCCTCTCACGAAACGCGGATCAAGGTCGTGACCGACGGGATGTTGCTCGCGGAAACCCAGGCCGACGGCAGGCTTCGCGAATATGACACGATCATCATCGACGAAGCCCACGAGCGGAGCCTGAACATCGATTTTCTTCTGGGCATTCTCAAGACCCTGTTGGTCCGGCGGTCCGACCTGAACCTCATTATCACCTCTGCCACCCTTGACCTCGAAAAATTCGCCGCGGCCTTCGATAGCGCGCCCGTCCTGCAGGTTGGCGGCCGGATGTACCCGGTCAGGGTCGACTACCGCGTTCCGGATCCGGCCGAGAAAGAGGACCTCGACTATGTCGACATGGCCGCCGAGGCGGTCGACGAAATCATGCGGCGGGAACCGCCCGGCGACGTCCTCGTCTTCATGCCGACGGAGCAGGACATCCTGGAAACCTGTGAAATCCTCGAGGGCAAACACTATCCCGGCGTCACGGTGCTGCCGCTGTTTGCCCGCTTGCCCGGCCCGCAGCAGGGACGGGTATATTCCGTCCCGGGGCCGAAAATCGTCGTGGCCACCAACGTAGCCGAAACGTCGCTGACGATTCCCGGCATCAAGTACGTCGTCGACCCGGGCCTGGCCCGGATCTCCCAGTATCTTCCCGGGGCGGGCATCAACAGCCTGCCGATCCGCCCTGTTTCCCAGGCGAGCGCCGACCAGCGGAAGGGCCGCTGCGGCCGGGTGAGCGATGGATTGTGCGTCCGCTTGTACGACCAGGAAGATTACGAAGGCCGGCCGCGGTTCACACCGCCCGAAATCCTCCGGTCGAACCTGGCCGAGGTCATCCTCCGGATGATGGACCTCAACCTCGGCCATCCGGCCCGGTTCCCCTTCGTCGATAAACCGACGGCCCGGATGATCGAGGACGGGTTTGAAACGCTGGTGGAATTAGGCGCCGTCCGGAAGCGGGGTACCGATTTTCAATTAACCGAACGCGGCCGGCGGATGGCCCGGATCCCGCTCGACCCGCGCCTTTCCCGGATGTTGATCGAAGCCGTTTCCGAGAATTGCCTGAGGGAGGTCGCGGTTGTCGCCTCGGCCCTCAGCATCCGCGACCCTCGTGAACGGCCTCCCGAAAAAGCCGCCCAGGCCGACGCCTGCCACGCGCCCTTCCGCGAGCCCGATTCCGACTTTCTGACACTCCTGAACATCTGGGACCGCTATCACGGCGACTGGGAGGGCCTCCGCTCCACGACCCAAAAGCGGCGGTTCTGCCGAGAGCATTTCCTGTCCTTCCCGCGGATGCGGGAATGGGCTTACATCCACGACCAAATCCTTGAAATCCTCCGGGAGCAGAAATTCCCCCCCGGCCGGCCCAAGCCCGTCCCGATGTCCCGGCAACTCTATGGCGCGATCCACCGGGCGGCGGCGGCCGGGTTGTTGTCGCATATCGCCGTTCTCAAGGAAGGCAAGATGTACGTGGCCGCCCGCGGCCGGGAAGCCATGCTCTTTCCGGGTTCATCGCTATTTGCGAAACCCCCGGCCTGGATTGTCGCGGCCGAGATCGTCCAGACCGGCCGGCTTTATGTCCGGACGGCGGCCCGGATCGAACCCGGCTGGCTCGAAGCCCTGGCCGGCGACCTCTGTCAGCGGGCGTATGAAAACCCCCGCTGGGACAGGAACAGGGGGGAAGTCCGGGCGGACGAACGGGTGACTCTCTTCGGGCTGGAGATCGTTTCGCGCCGGGAATTGCCGTTCGGTCCGGTCGACCCGGCGGCCGCCGGCAAAATTTTCATCCGCGAGGCGTTGCTCGCCGGGCAGGTGAAGGACCCGCCCGGGTTTCTCCAACACAACCTGCAGCTGCGGGCCCGTTTCGAGGCACTCGAGGAAAAAATGCGGCGCCGGGACATCCTCGTTCCCGAAGCGGAGGCGGCGGAGTTCTACGCGACACGTTTGGCCGGGGTCGCGGATCTCAAGGGGCTCCGCAAAGGCATCGAAAAACAAGGCGGGGAGTCGTTTCTCTTCATGGCCGAGGAGGATGTCGTCCGGTCCCGGCCGGCGGTTTCCGAAGTCGCCCTCTATCCCGACGAATTGAATTTCGGCGGCCGGAGAATCCGGGTGCACTACCGGTTCCTTCCCGGGGCGGAGGAGGACGGGGCGGCGATCAGGGTCAATGCGGACGTCCTGCCCCAACTCGAAAGAGGAATTCTCGAATGGGGAATTCCGGGGTATTTCCGGGAAAAAATCCACGCCCTGGTCAAGGGGCTTCCCCAACGCTACCGGAAAACGCTCGTCCCGGCGGCCGAGCGGGCGAACACGATCGTCCGGGAAATGCCCCGGACTCCGGGTTCGTTGTCCGCGGCTCTCTCCGAATTCGTCCGGCGCAGGTTCCGGGCCGATGTCCCGGCGGAAATCTGGGAATCCGTAGATTTGCCGAAGCATTTAAAGATCCGGCTGTCCGTTTTGGATGCGGCCGGCAACGAGGTCTCCGCCGGCCGGGATTACGGCCCGCTCCTCGGCTTGCGGCCGAGAGCGCCGGTGGCCGACACCGGCTCGTTTTCCTGGAAAAAAATCTGCGAACAATGGGAACGGCCGGCCGTCGCCGAATGGGATTGGGATTCGATCCCCGCGGAAATCAGGATGGGAGGCGGCGTTTCGGCCTACCCCGCGCTCGTTCCCGGGCCGAAAGACATCGGTCTCAGGCTTTTCAAAACCGCGGAGGAAGCCGCGGCGGTCCATCCTCTGGGCGTGGAAGCCCTGCTTTCCCGGAAATTCGCCCGGGACCTCAAGTTCATGGAGCGGATTCTGGTCTTTCCCGAGGAACATCAGCGAGCGGCCCTGTATTTCGGCGGAAAGGCGGCCCTGGAAAAATCTCTGCTCGATGCCCTCCGCCTCCGAGTGTTCCGCAGGAACATCCGGGACCGGGTGGAATACCGGGCCTTCGCGGACGGGTTGGTGAAAACGCTTTTCGCCGAAGGCCAGGTTCTTTTGGACACGGTTAAAAGCGCGCTAGCCGGGTACCAGGGCGTCCGGGCCGACCTTTACACGATCGGCATGACCCACCAGGGCAACAAGGCGGTTGGGGAGATCGTCGAGAAGATTCGGGCCGAATTGGAAACGTTGATGCCCCGGAATTTCGCCGAAATGTACTCGCCCGGCAGTCTCGACCGGCTCCCTGCCTATCTTGAAGCGCTCCGAGTCCGGACCGAGCGGGGCAAAAACGGCCCGGAAAAGGACCGGAACAAGGCGGCCGAAATCGCCCCATTCGCCGAGTCGCTGGCCGGACTGGAAAAAAGACTCGGGACCGCGGCGCCGGCCGGACTCCGGGAGGAGTTGGATTCCATCCGCTGGATGATCGAGGAATTCAAGATCGCGGTCTTCGCGCCCGAAATAAGGACCGTCGGACCGGTTTCGGCCAAGCGCCTGAACGAGGCCCTGCGCGACGCCCGGGCGAAAATCGAAGCCGAAAGCCCGCCCGCGGAAAAATCCGGGCGGAGCGGGCAGGGATTAAAAGCCCGGTCCGGCCCTTCCGGAAAACCCGGCGGGCGGGGGGAGAGTCCCCGTCTCCGGCAAAGATAAGCGGCGCCGG
>CAYSGA010000188.1:0-4557 GCA_964430165.1 uncultured Eubacteriales bacterium | reverse complement strand
TCGTTTAGATAAAGTCAAGTCCCCGCCAACAACATTCCCGGCGCCGTTGACACCCGGCGGCTTCTTTTGATATTTTTCCCTCCTCCATGTTTCTCATCGTCGGTATCCTTCTCGGGTTTGTCGCCGCCATCCCTCTCGGTCCGGTCAACGCCTTCGTCATCTCCCAGTCGATGAAGCGCGACTTTTTCCACGGCTTCGTGGCCGGGGTGACCGCCGCCGTCCTGGATTTCCTCTACTGCCTGATCGCCCTGCTCGGGATCGCCCTGATTACGGTCAACATCACCCGGTATCAAATCCCCCTGAAAATCGCCGCCGGCGTGATCATGCTCATCATCGGCTGGCGGTTTTACCGCACCTCGAAAAAACAGGTCGTTCCCAGGGAGGGAAAAAATTCGACTTCCTTCACCCCCCGGCCGATCTTCGGGGTCATCCTGCTTTATGTCTCCAACCCTGCGTTGTACTTCTTCTGGATCTGGGCGGCCGGCTGGGCCGCCGGCCACGGCTGGATCCTCAATTACGCCGCGGCTCCGTATCTCTTCGCCCTTTCCTGCGGATTGGGCGGTTTCATCTGGTACACGGTTCTCTCCCATTACGTCGCCCATCACCATCACCAGTTCAAGCCCCGCACCTTCCAACGCATCTTCCTGGTCTTGGCCGTCGTCCTGACCGGATTCGCCGTCTATACGTTCGCCGGTATTTTTCTCAAATTTTAAAGAACCGGTTCATGCCCGATCCCTGCGTTTCCGAGGTCCGTAACGCCTCTCCTGTTTCTCCGGACGGCCGGGAGTCACCGTCGCCATGACTCCCGAATCCGAAAGGCCGATCCGTATTTCGATCGAAAAAATCGTCTACCCCGGACGGCGCCTGGCCCGTCTCGAAGGCCGGGTCTTTTTCACCGACGAAGGATTGCCCGGGGAAACCGTCGAGGCCGAAATCCTCAAGGAACACTCCTCTTTCGTCGAGGCCCGGACGACGGCGATTCTGACCCCCTCTCCCCGCCGGATTCCGGCCCGCTGCGGCCACTACCTGGCCTGCGGGCCCTACCAGGGCCTGCCCTACGCCGATCAGTTGGAGTTGAAGAAGGCTCAATTCCGGGAAATGTTCAGGGATCCCGGCCCCGCTCTCCCGGCCGGACTCGAAATCGTCGCTTCCCCCCGGGAATGGCATTACCGGAACAAAATCCGGTTTTCCCTGAGGGGGGCCGGGCCGGAGGCGTTCCTGGCCTACCATGCGCCCGGTTCCCGCGAAGCGTTCCTCCCGACGGACGGCCGTTGTTTCCTGGCCACGAACACTTCCTGCGCGATCGCCGGCGCCGTCCTGACCGCCGTCCGGGAACGCAGGATTCTGGACCTCGGCGAAATGGAGGTCCGGGAGAGCCGGTCGGAAGGAAATTTCCTATTAAACCTTTATTGGCGAACGCGGCGGTCCGAAGCGGTCTTCGCGGCGATTTTGACCGCCCTTTCGCCGCGTTTTCCCGTCTCCGGCATCGTCTCCTGGACGCCCGGGCGGGGGGGGCGAAGCGCCGCGTTCACGGAATGGGGCGCGGACGCGCTCACGGAACGGACGGGCGAAATGGTCTACGAAATTGGCGCCGGGTCGTTTTTCCAGATCAACGGGCCGATTCTCCCTCTCGTTCTAGACGCCGTTATCTCCGCGGCCGGCCTCAAAGGCACAGAAACCGTCGCCGACGTCTACGGCGGCGTGGGAACGTTCGGCCTGGCGTTGGCGAATTCCGCCGGGCGGGTTTTCGTCGTCGAATCGTTTCCGGACAATATCCGTAGGCTCAAGTCCAATATCGCCGGCAACGACCTCGACAACGTCGAAGTTTGCCGGGGCCCGGCCGAAAATTGGATGAGGGACCTGACCGGCCGCGGTCTGGATCTCGTCATGCTCGACCCCCCCAGGAAGGGCTTGGCCCCCGAAGTCGTCCGGGCCTTGAACGATCGCCCGGTCGGAAAAATTCTCTACTTGTCCTGCAACCCGGCCACCCTTGTCCGGGACCTCGGCCTTCTCGGCCGGACATATTCTCCCGCCTCGGTCCGGCTGTTCGATTTCTTCCCCCAGACGCCGCACATCGAAACGCTGGCCGTCCTCGTCCCGAATTGACGGATCATTTCGCGGACGCGGAACCGGCCAACTGCCCGCAGGCGGCCTGAATGTCGCTTCCCTTGGAGCTCCGGAGGGTCGCCCCGACCCCTTTGTTTTTGAGCCGCCCGATGAATTCGGCGACGGCCCCCGGCTCCGGCTTCTCGAACGGGAGCCCGGCAACCGGGCTGAAGGCGATCAGGTTCACTTTCGCCCGGAGACGCCGGGCGAGCCGGGCCAGGCGCTCGGCGTCCGCCGGCCGGTCGTTGATTCCCTTGAGCAGGACGTATTCGAAAGTGATTTTCCGCCCCCCGCCGCCTAGATAACCCTCGCAGGCGGAGATCAGCTCAGACAAGGGATACCGGCGGTTGACCGGCATCAGCCGGCTTCGTGTCCCGTCGTCGGCCGCATGGATGGAAACGGACAAGTTGACCTGGAGGTCGATTTTCCCGAAGCGCTCGATTCCGGGAACGAGCCCGCAGGTGGAAACGGTGATCCGCCGGGCGGCAAACCGGAATCCACGGGGATCGTTGAGAACCCGGAGGGCGCGTTCGACATTGTCCATGTTGTCGAGCGGCTCTCCCATCCCCATGAATACGAGGTTCGTCAAATCGACGTCCGGAGAATTGCGGAGATGCAGAACCTGGCCGAGGATCTCGGCCGCCGTCAGTTGGCGGTGAAAACCGCCGAGCCCGCTGGCGCAAAAAGCGCAAGCGAATTTGCATCCCGCCTGAGTCGAAAGGCAGATCGTCCGCCGGGCCCCGGAAGGGATGAACACGGTCTCGATCAAGCGGCCGTCGGACAGGCGGAACAGCGTTTTCGACGTTCCGTCGGCCGATCTCCGGACCTCGACGGCCTCCAGCGGCCGAAAAGAAAACCGCTCCGCGAGACGGTCCCGGAGCGACCGCGGGAGGTCGGTGAATTCCGCGTACGAGGACGCCCTTTTTTGATAGAGCCAGGCAAAAACCTGCTCGGCTCGGTAGGCCGGCTCGTTTTCTTCGGCCAGGGCGGCCCGCAATTCCTCGAAACTCAGGTCCCGGATGTCCCGCATTTCTCCCTCGCTTTCCGGCGGGTTTATTTAATCAAACCGCGGCCTATTTCACAAGCAGCGCTCCCCACCCTTGGTGCGAGCGCGTGTACTCCCCGCGTTTTGGCGCGAGTGCAAGTACCCCTTTTAGGGGTGCGGTCCCCCCGCCCTTATGGCGCGAGGGTCTGTACCCCCCCTTTGGGTGCGAGTGAGGCCGCCGCCTCCTGGAGTTTTCGGGATGACTTTGGTATAAGGGATCGTTCATGCTTCATCTGTTCGAGGAGATGATCCGGGTTCCGCACATCGGGGAAATCCTGTCCCTCGCCTCGGCCGTCGTCTGGGCCCTGTCCGTAATCTTGTTCCGGATCGCCGGCGAAAAGATTCATCCCCTGGTGATGAATCTGTTTAAAAACATGCTGGCCCTGGTTCTCCTGGCTGCGACCGCCGCCGTCATCGGGGGCGCGCCGTCCCTCCCGCCGAAAACGTTCCTCATTTTCGCGCTCAGCGGCGTCCTGGGGATCGCCCTCTCGGACTGGCTGTTTTTTACCGCGCTGGTCAAACTCGGGGCAGAGTTGACGGCGATCGTGGACTGCGCCTACAGCCCCTTCGTCATCGGCCTATCGTTTCTCTTTCTCGGCGAACGGATGAACGGCCTTCAGATCGCCGGAGTGGCCTTGATCGTAGGCGCCGTCATCCTGATCACCCGGAAAAAAAGCGACGACCGGATCTCCCGGCGCGACCTTCTGTCGGGCGTCGGAATTGGGATCGTTTCGATGCTTCTCACCGCGGGCGGAATCGTCTTGATCAAGCCGTATCTCGCGGGGGTTTCGATCGTTTGGGCGACCCTGATCCGAATGACCGGAGGGGCGGCCGCCGGGACGGTAATGTGGACCCTTCATCCCCGCCGCCGGGAGCTTCTTAAACCGCTTCGGACCGGAGCGAACTACAAGGTCCTGATTCCGGCTTCCGTCCTGTCGGCTTATTTCTCCGTCCTGATCTGGCTGGCCGGAATGAAGTACACTCTGGCGTCAATCGCTTCCGCCCTCAACCAGCTCAACACAATCTTCATTTTTATATTGGCCGCGGTTATTTTGAAGGAAAAAATCACTCCTATAAAAGTGTACTCGGTTGTCCTGGCCTTTGTCGGGGCTATTCTAGTTTCGGTAGTATTTTAGGCCGCTTGCACCCCTCTTAGGGGTGTCGCCTTGGCGTTTATCGGAGCCATATTGGTTTCGGCTGTCTTTTAAAACGCGCCGGCTCGTATTTCAGGCGCGGAAAACGTCCTCAGGCCATCAATTGATGGACAACATCCACGGCGCTGGCCGCGTCGGGGGCATAACCCCCGGCTCCGATTTGACCGGCGTAGTCCGGGGTCAGGGGCGCGCCGCCGACGATCACCGGAACGTCCAGGCGTCGCCCGGCCTCCAGCGCAGCCCAGGCGGTCA
>CAYSGA010000187.1:0-4565 GCA_964430165.1 uncultured Eubacteriales bacterium | reverse complement strand
CTGGCCGGCCGCGGTTTCACGAACTGGGCGCCGTTCAAGCACCCGCAACTCGGGGACGTTGAAATCGGCGGATTCTGCCCTCACTTCGGGCTCAATCCCCCCGCCGCGGAGGTGGACGCCGTGATTGGCCTCCACGTCGATTTCTACCTGAAGCTTATGGACAGCCTCCCCATCCTCGAGATCTCGGGAGTGAAGGCCGAGTCGCTCGGCGGCGACACGTACCGGTTGACCGCGTACTTCTCCAATTCGGGCCGGCGGCCGACATCGACCGCCCAGGGGCGGCGGGCCCGGACGGCCTGGCCGATCCGGGTCACGCTCGGCCTGGACAAGGCCCAGACCCTGTTTTCGGGCCGGCCAGCCGAGGAGATTCCGGTTTTGGACGGCGGCGAGACAAAAAAGGTCGAATGGACGATCCGGGCGAAAAAAGGGTCCACGGTCGCGGTCAAGGCCTGGGCTCCGTACTTGGGAACGGTCGAAAAGACCGTGGTCATGGGCTGAGGAGGCGATCATGGGCAAGAAGATACATACGGCCGTCGGAGCGGGGATTCTTCTATTCGTCGGCCTTATCGGGCTCCAAACCGGGGCCCCGGCGGCCCCGGAAGTCGTCCTGAGTTTCGACCATTGGTACGACAACGCCGCCATCGGCAAAGCCCTCCGGGACCTTCAGGCGGCCTATCCCCAATTGATCATGGTCGAATCGATCGGAAAGTCCGTTCAGGGCCGCGACATCTGGGCGGCCGTTCTGAACAATCCCAAGACCGGCCCGGCCGAACGCAAGCCCGGCTATTACGTCGACGGCAACATCCACGGCAACGAGATCCAGGGCGGCGAGGTTGCCCTCTACACGGTCTATTACCTTTTAAAAAACCACGGCAAAACGGATTTTGCGACGAATTTGCTCGACCGCGTCGCTTTCTATATCGTACCGACCATGAACCCCGACAGCCGCGATTTTTACATCCACGAGGCCGCCGATCCCAACTCCCCCCGGACGGGGTGGGCGCCCAGGGACGACGACCGGGACGGCCTCAAGGACGAGGATCCGGGCGAGGACCTCGACGGCGACGGGTCGATCACGATGATGCGGAAACGCGACCCCAACGGCAACATGAGAACGAACCCCGATGACCCCCGCCTGATGGTCCCGGCGAAACCCGGGCAGAAGGGCGAGTGGATCATGCTCGGCGAAGAAGGCGTGGACAACGACGGCGACGGGATGATCAACGAGGACGGTCCCGGCGGTTATGACATGAACCGGAACTTCGGCTATAACTGGCAGCCCGAATACGTTCAGAGCGGGGCGGGCCCGTACCCGTTCTGCTGGCCGGAGACCGGGGCGGTCCGCGATTTCATCCTTGCCCATCCGAACATCATGGGAGCCCAGAGCTTCCATAATAGCGGCGGGATGATTTTGCGCGGACCGGGAGCCAAGAATCTCGGTGAATACAACCCGGCCGACGTCCGGGTTTACGATGAAATCGGCAAGCGCGGCGAAAAGATCATCCCCGGGTACGATTACATCATCATCTACAAGGACCTCTACACCGTCTACGGTGGGACCGTGGATTTTCTTTACGCGAATCTGGGGATTTTCACCTTCTCCAACGAGCTCGACACCGACCTCGTCGAGGAAATCACTCCAAAGAAGCCCGAGGGCGGGGAAGAAGAAGGCCCCATCCGGTTCTTCCCCCGCGATACCAAAGAAAAGATGATTTTCCACGACAACGTATTGATGGGCGAACAATACACGCCCTGGAAGGCGTACAAGCATCCGTTGTACGGCGACGTCGAAATCGGCGGCGTCCGGAAGTTCGGGGAACGAGTTCCTCCCCTCTTCAAGCTGGCCGAGACCTGCCATCGAAACGCGGCCTTCGTTCTCTACCATGCCGCCGAGATGCCCGCCCCAGCCTTCGAGGACGTGTCCGTCCGGAAACTCGACGGCGGCGCTTATCAGGTCGATTTCGCCGTGGCCAACGTCCGGTTGATGCCGACGATTTCGGCCCAGGCGACGAGCCAGAAGCTTCATCGTCCGGACCGGATTTGGGTCGGCGGCAAGGCAACCGAGCTTCTGGCCGTCGGGGAGATGCAGAACCGCTTCCTTAATCAAACCCGGTCGGCCAAAACCGTTAAAAACGCTTTTGACGTCGCCGGAGGGATTCCCGGCCACGGCCGGAAGGAATTCCGGCTGCTGGTCAAAGGGTCCGGCCTGTTAACCCTGACCTACGATTCGCTGAAGGGCGGATTCACGGAAAAGACGTTCGAGCTGAAATAAGAAGTCAATAACAGACGAAACTTCCGGCACGGGGACACGTTCTGGGCCGGACACAGGCCCCCGGGTCAGTCGAGTTCGAATTCTTCGCGATAATGGGGAACGGCGGTCCGCCATCCGTCGGCCCGCAATTCGTCCGCGAAACCGAGCGATACGTCCTCGTCTCCGTGGCAGATGAACAGCTTCCGGGGGCGGACCTGAAAGGCGTTCAACCAGCGGCGGAGTTCCCTTTTGCCGGCGTGGGCGGAAAAACCGGCGATCCGGACGACATGCGCCCTGACCGGATGCATTTCTCCGAAGATCCGGACCTCTTCGGCGCCGTCGAGAATCATCCGGCCCAGAGTGCCCTGGGCCTGGTATCCGACGAACAGCACGGTCGCTTCCGGACGGCCGAGGTTCAGCTTCAGATGATGTTTGATCCGGCCGCCAGTGGCCATTCCTGACCCGGCCAGGACGATCGCCGGCCCGTCCAGCTGGTTGATGGCTTTGGAATCCGCCATGGTCGGGGTCAGGCGGAGGCCGGGAAATTCGAAAAGCGAACGACCGGACCGGATGATCGTTTTCGCCTCTTCGTCCAGGTAGGAGGGATACCGGCCGAAAACCCGGGTGATCTCGACGGCCATGGGGCTGTCCAGAAAAACGGACAGCGGCGGGATGCGTTTCGCCCGAACGAGCTTGCCGATGAAATAGAGCAGTTCCTGGGCTCGTTCCATGGCGAACACGGGCACAAGGACCTTCCCGCCGCGACCGGCCGTCTCCGTGATGATCCGGGCGAGGAGGGACTCGATCGGTTCGGGATCGTCGTGATTCCGGTCCCCGTAGGTCGATTCCATGACGACGTAGTCGGCCCGGACGAACACCGACGGGTCCCGGACGAGCGGGCTGTCCCACCGGCCGATGTCTCCCGAAAAAACGAGGCGCCGGACGGAGGCCCCGCCCCCGGACTCGATTTCAAGCATCGACGAGCCGAGAATATGGCCGGCGTCCCGGAACGTGACCGACGTCCGCCGTCCCAGGGCGATCCTTTTCTCGTAGGCGATGGGTTCAAACGAAAGGATCGCCTGTTCCGCGTCGTCGATCGTGTAGAGCGGAACTTCCGGGTGAGGACCTTTGCGTCCTTCCCTGGCGTGGCGCTTTTTTTTGTAAGCCGCGTCCTCCTCCTGGATGTGAGACGAATCGAGAAGAATGATCCGGGCCAATTCGGTTGTGGGCGCGGTCGCCAGGACCCGGCCCTTGAACCCGTCGGCCACCAGGCGGGGAATATACCCGCAATGGTCCAGGTGGGCGTGCGTCAACAAGAGGGTGTCGATCTCCTCGGGCGCGACGGGAAAAGGTTCCCAGTTGCGGTTGAGAAAGGCCCGTTCCTGATAAAGGCCGCAATCGACGAGAAGGCGACGGTCTTCCGACTCCAGATAATATTTCGACCCGGTGACCTGCCGGGCTGCGCCGAGAAATTGGAGCCTCATCGTCCCGGAATCCTCAACGGGGTGCAGGACGACGGCCTGTTTTGAAGAATGGCCTCCCAGTTTTTGAGACGGGGAAGATACATGAAGAGGAGAAACAGGGAGACGAACAGCAGAACATAAAAATCCCGGTTGTAGCCGGCAATCAAAAAAAGGACCAGCCCCAGGATCGCCGGGATTTCCGCCAGGGTGAGATCGATCACGTTGAGGCCGAAAAGCCGGTCCAAGGCTTTGCCGCGATCGTCGAGGGCTTCGAGCTTGCGCAGTTTCCGGCCGTGGACGAAGCGGAGGAGGAGGAGGATCGCAATGGCCGCGGCGTAAAACGCATATCGAATCACCGGCCGGTTTTCGGCGGTCAGGGAAGGCGACAGGAATCCCAGAAACGGCCGTTTTTTCGCCCGGATGATTTCCGCAACCAGGAGATAAACGGCCAGGCCGCCGGTTTGGGCGAGGCCGACGATGGCCGCGTTTTTGAAAGAGCGGCGGAATTTTTCGAGAAATACGGGATCGCTTGCGGGAGCGGATGAGGTCATGATCTTCCTCTCCTTCCGGCCGAAAAAAACGCTTTTTTCCGGAAGACGGCATTTTAGCACAATTCGCCCGGGCCGGACGGATTCCAGCGAGTGACTTTTCAGTCGATGTAGAGAAGCAAACCCTTGAGGTAATCGCCCTCCGGATGAAAGACGTTGACCGGATGGTCGGCGGCCTGCCGGTGGCGCCCGAGAATCCGGACCCGGCGTCCGGCCTCTCCCGCGGCCTGGAAGACGACCTGGCGAAACAATTTCTCGTCCACGAAATAGGAACAGGAAAATGTCAAGATGACCGCGGCCGCG
>CAYSGA010000186.1:0-4606 GCA_964430165.1 uncultured Eubacteriales bacterium | reverse complement strand
TTTGGGAGCCGTTGAGCCACAGCGCGTCAAACACCATGCTGTCGCCGCGCCGCGTCCATGTCCCAGTCCAGCCTCCGTACTCGGTCGTATGCCAAACCCTGCCGATGGACGTCGGGGATGGTAGAGCGTTTAGCCCCTTACCCCGTGCCCAAACGGGCGAGTCAAATCCAAAAAAGACAAGCAACAAGAACACCGTCGTGCCAAGCGGTTTTAGTACCCCAATTGATAGGCTATTCAACTGAAAACATTTTTTTCTCATAACTTCTCCCTGTCCCAAAAAGACTTGGTTGATTATGGTCTGAAGTTTCTCTTCTTGTCAAATCAGAAAAAGAGCGAGAATTGTTCCTGCCCAGAGGATTGACATCATTTTTCGGACGGGTGTATCCTGCCCTCAAGGAAGAAACATGCACGATAGCAAAACAAATTATTCTTCTTCAAGGCGGCGGAGAATCTATCCCAGCGCGACGGCGACGGCTTCCGTGGCCCTCGGGCTGGCGACGGCAGTCATGCAACTCTTTCAGCCGTCGGTCTGGATACTGCTTCTCAGCCTGGTCGGCCTCGGCGCCGGAGCCCTGGGTTTGCGCTCCCGCAGCAAAGCGAGATCAATCCTCGGACTCCTGTTGAATGTTATCGCCGTCGGAGTGGGGCTTGCCCGAGCGTTCGGCGGCTAGGGTTCTTGCCGGAACGGAGATTTAAACCGACAAGCGGGGCATTCCGGTGCCCCAACGTCATACGGCCGGCCGCACGAAACACACATCCTCATCGTTTCGCCCGCACGAGGCAACCGGTCAGGAAACGGCAATCCCCGGAATTTGACCAGCTCGTCGCCTTCCTGAAAGAGCCGGAAGGCCTCCGGGTGGACGTCGATGACTTCCTTACGACCGGTATCGGTGAGGATTTTCACACAATACAGTCGTCGGCCGAAGCTGCGCGTGCCCTGAATTTCCTTCGTGTACGTGGCCACCACCCGGCCTTTCCAGGCCTTGTCCATCTTCTTGAACATGTTGAGCATCAGGACGAATAGAAGGAAGGAAAAGAAGACCCCGCTCCCGAGCCCCTCCAGCCAGGTGTAGCGGCCGCTTACAAAAGCCCCGATGACGAGGCCGGCCGGGATGAGAAGGACCAGGGCGACAAACCACCATTTGGAATACGAACGATAGTTTGTGCGAAACCTCTCGGCCCAGTCCGGCGCGGGCGGCGGCTCGGTCGTTTTCACCTCTTTCTCAGCTCCATCTTCCGGCGATCGCCGTCCCGCAATTGGGGCATTTGCCGCCGGACAATTTATTTTCCTGAATCGAATAACCCATTCTCTTGACGACTAGCGTTTTACAGGACGGGCAATAGGTATCCTCGCCGCCGATGCCGGGGACATTGCCAATATAGACGTATTTCAGCCCGGCCCGGACCGCGATCTCCCGGGCTTTCGTCAAAGTCGCCACGGGCGTGGGCGACAACCGGGTCAGTTTGTGGAGCGGCTGAAACCGGCTGAAATGAAGGGGAACGTCGGCGAAGCCTTCTTTCGCCAGCCAATCGCACATGTTCGAAATCATCCCGAAATCGTCCGTCCAGCCGGGGACGACGAGATTCGTGACTTCGAGCCACACTCCCCGCTCCTTCATCGTCTTGAGCGTCGCCAGCACCGGCTCAATTTTGCCGCCGGTGAGTTTCAAGTGAATATCCGGGTCGAAGGACTTGAGGTCGATGTTGGCCGCGTCGATGACCGCGCACAGCTCGAGGAGCGGCTGGGGATTGATGTAGCCGTTGGAGACCATGATGTTTTTAATGCCCCGTCCGCGGGCCAGGGTCGCCGTATCCCGCATGTATTCAAAAAAAGTCACCGGCTCGGAATAGGTGTAGGCGATCGACAAACATCGTTCGCGAACCGCCGCGGCCACCACCGCCTCGGGAGGCGCGCTCTCGTTCCGGGTATCGGTCGGGCTGACCTGGCTGATCTCCCAGTTCTGGCAATTCAAACAGGCGAAATTACAGCCGGCCGTGGCGATGCTGAAGGCCAGGGATTCCGGGTGAAAATGGAGCAGGGGCTTCTTTTCGACCGGGTCGACGTGAACGGCGCACGGGTTGCTGTAAGCCATGGTGTACAGCTTGCCGCCCCGAGCGATCCGGTTGTGGCAATCGCTGAGCTCCCCGTCCTTCAGCGTGCATTCGTTGGGGCAAATGAGACATTTGACGCCGCGGGGCGTCGGGCTGTAATGGCTGGCTTCGCGTTCGTCAACAAAGTTTTTTGGCGCCGCTCGGACAGGTCCGCCGGCGGCGCCCGCCGTTTTCCACCCGCAAAAGCAACAATACCCTCCGGCATACAGGATGCTCTTTAAAAATTCCCTTTTTTTCATATTGACGAAATCCTTCGAGCCCTGCGCAAAGCGACGATCCCAAACGTCAGGACGCCGGTCAAAGACAGGGCGAACAGCGCGTTTTGGAGGCCGGCAAGCGGAATGATCACCATCGGGAACACGACGGCCCCGACCGCGGAACCGAGAAGGTCATATCCGTACAGACGGTCATGGCGGCCGGCGTCGTTTTCGAGTCTGACCGAAAGACCGGCGAAAAACGCCCCGACCGCCGCGGCCAGGACGAAACCCGCGAGAAGCAGAATCAGCATTTTCAGGAAACCCGGCCCCCGGCCGTGGGCCAGCCAGGGCGCAAGAAATCCAACCGCGGCGGAAAAGACGACGAATACCGCCAGGGGCCCGTTGACGTTTGAAACGCCGGTTCTCTGCAGCGCCCGCGGACCGGAGAGACTCCCCGCGGCCAGGCCGACCATGAACGTTCCGAGAAACAGCCCGGTCCATTGATAGAGCGCGCCGCCGATGATCTGGACGAACAGCAACAGCAGGACGCTTGAACCCGAAGAAACGGCGCCCATGACGAACATTCCGGCGAGAAAAGATCGCCCCGTAAACACCCCCCCAAGGACAATAAGGATCAATACAACGGCGCCGGGGAGCAGCATTTTTTCGGGGAAGCGGCCGAGCCACCACCGGATCTGGTTGAGATAAGCCGCGGGCTTCAGGTCGGCGTTTGCCGCCGGCGTCGTTCCGACCGCCGTGTTGACCCGTTCGATCCGGGCGCGGAAGAGATCTTCGTCGAAATACCCGGGATTCACGTAGAGGTTGGCGATTCCGCGCCGGCGGATTTCGGACAAGATGTCCGTCGTCAACGGCCGGTCGGCCATCACGAGGTAACTGTTTTCTCCCGGAAAGATCAACGCGTCCCGGAATGATTCCCGGGCCGACGCCGCGACCGGTCCCAGGGACGAGGCGGCGCGCTCCGACACGTAATTAGCCGTGCCGGGAAGAACGGCCGCGACCACGCCGCCGGGGGCGAGGATCCGCTTGACCCGCCGGAAAAAATCGACCGTGTAAAACCGGTTGAGCTGCAAATTCCACGGTCCGGGCAGGTTGATTAAAACCGCGTCGTAGAGGACGTCGGCCGAATCGATCCACCGGACCGGGGTCCGGCGAATCAAACGGATTCCGGGGGATGCGCCGACCAGGCCGAGCTTTTCCGCCAGGCGGATGAGGTGCGGATCCGGTTCGACAATGTCGACCCGGCCGATCCCGTATTTCGCCAATTCGTCCGGGAGGCCGGCCAGCAATCCGCCGATAAGCAAAACCCGGTCCGGATGTTCCGATTGGACCAGGGAAAAAGCCGCCAATTCCTCGTTGAGGATCACGTTGCCCGAAGCGTGGACAAGAATCCCGTTTTCATAGACGTTGACCTGGTCGCCCGCCCGGGTGACGGTCAACCGGCCCGAGCTTCCCGAGACGGTGCCGACGAGGCGTTCGTTCGGATGAAACCGTTTGAGCAACCATCCGTCGACATGGAAAGCCTGGACGAAAACAGCCGACGCCAGGAGAGCGGCCGGAAAAATCCACCTGGTCCGGGCCTTCGTCGCCCCCGTCGCCGCGATCAAGAACAGCAAACCCGAGGCGGCCACAAACACGATCGAAAACGACGGCAGGCCGAGGAGGACGGCCGCGGTGCAGAGAATCCCCCCGGCCGCTCCCCCGATGCTTTCCCAGCCGTAGACCGTCCGCAGGGTCCGGCCCCCGGTCCGCAAAGCCCGGGCCGCCCAGGTGAAAGAAAAACCGTTGAGAAAGCAATAAGGGAGAATGATGATGGCCAGGAATCCGGCCATAGCCAGGGGCCCGGCCTCGACTCCCGGAGCGAACAGGAGACTTTTCATGTAAAAAATCAACGGAAAAATGATCAGGGGGACGACCAGCAGGGCTTTGACCAGCGTCGAGGACCTTCCCACCGCGTCGCCGGACGAAACCCGGTTCGAAAGACGGGCCCGGGCGCCGGAGAGAGAGCCGGCCCCTGTTAAAAGCAGCCAGAGGAAAAAAATCAACGAAATGGTCAACTCGTTGCCTTCGAACAGGGTCAGAAAATCCCGGATCAGGAGGGTTTGGACCAGAACGCCGGAAAAGCCGATGGCGAACGGCAACGCCAAAGCGGCCGAAGTCGGGACTACGGCCGAAGACGGCGCCGTGGCGGCGGGAGCGACTTTAGAGGCCGTCCCCCGCTTTCGCCGGCGAAAAAAGTAGGAGCCGCGGGCCAGGAGATGAAACAACCCGATGAGGCT
>CAYSGA010000185.1:0-4644 GCA_964430165.1 uncultured Eubacteriales bacterium | reverse complement strand
ATTTCCGCGCTTTCCTATTCTCCTAACGGTCCGGCCTAAGGAGCTTCGGCTCGATGGCCCGCCGTCGCAGCGCCGGCTGATCGCCGGACAACGGCCGGGACGGAAACGTCCCCGCCCCCCGATCCACGGAAAGGAGGATGCTCATGCGCCCGAACCGGATTGCCGCCTTTACGGCTTTTAGCCTCGTCGCGGGGACGGTTTTCGCCCTTTCGCGAGTTTCCTCCCCCCCGGGCTTTCAGGATGCGGCCGGCCGGACGATCAGGCTGGAGAAACCGCCGCAGAGAATCCTGGCGATCGGACACGGACCCCAGATCATCGCCCACCTGATGTTCATGTTTCCGGAGAGCCGGAGCCGGTTCATCGGTTGGGAGCGCCGGGGGTCGAAGGCCAGCGAATTCATCCCGTTGATCGACGCCGATTTCGACAAGAGGGTTTTCCCGGACCCGAACACGGGGGTGGAAGAAGTGGCCGCCCTGCATCCCGACCTTGTCCTGATGCGGGGGTTCACGACCGACCCCAAGGGGGACGCCCTGGAGAAAGTGGGGATTCCCGTCGTTTATCTCGGCTTGGAGAATCCGGAACAGTACCGGAAAGATATCGAGCTCGTCGGGCTTATTTTGGGAAGCTCGGGCCGGGCCGGCGAGATCAACCGTTTCTACCGGGACCGGCTCGACCGGGTCGAAAGCGGCCTGGCCGGTCTTGAAAACGACAAAAAGCCGACGGTCTTTTTGGCCATGACGATGTCGCGCGGAGGCAGGATCGCCGTCCGGGTCCCGGCGGCGTCCTGGATCCAGACCGTCATGGTTCGCCTGGCCGGAGGAAAACCGGTTTGGGCGGAGGGCGCGGCCGACACGTCGGGCTGGACGGTCGTCAACCTCGAGCAGATCGCCCGTTGGAATCCCGATCGTATCGTCCTGGTGGTCTGGCATAGCCTGGATCCCGGCCAAACGCTGGCGGACCTCGGCGCCGACGAGATGTGGCGGGAGCTGCGGGCCGTTCGCGGCGGGGATATGCGGGCTTTTCCCTCCGACATTTACGGATGGGACACGCCCGACCCGCGCTGGATCCTCGGTCTTACCTGGCTGGCCAAAACGTTTCATCCGGACCGGTTCCTCGGGACGGACATGAACGCCGAAATCAGGTCGTTTTACCGTGAACTCTACGGGATGAGTCCGGAAGACATTGAGGCGAAAATCCTTCCTTCGATTCGGACCGACTACCGCTGAACGATGAATCCTTCCGAAGTCCGCTGCGTCCGGATCCGTCGGATTTGGATTTTGGCGGCGCTCTCCATCGCCGCCCTGGCGGTTTCGATTCTGCTCGGACGGTATCCGGGCCCGGTGCTGACGCCGTTTTCCGTGATCGAAAACGACACCCTCGCCCGGGACCTCATTTTTCATATCCGGATTCCCCGGGTCGCGGCGGCGTTTCTTTTAGGGGCCGCGTTGTCGGCGGCCGGCGCGGTTTTTCAAACGGTCTTTCGCAACCCGCTGGTGGATGCCGGGTTTCTGGGCGTTTCCCAGGGCGCGGCCTTCGGCGCGTCGGCGGCGATCGTATTCGCCTCCGGAAACACCTGGGCGGTCCAGGGCGGGGCGGCGCTGTTCGCTTTTCTCGGCCTCGCCTTGAGCTACGCCCTGGCCACCCGGATCCGGGTGGGTGACAAAATTCTGCACCTGGTCCTGGCCGGAATCGTGGTCGGCGCTTTTTACGCCGCCGGGACCGGAATCATGAAATACATCGCCGACCCGCAAAAGCAACTTCCCGACATCACGTACTGGATGCTGGGCGGGCTCTGGGGAATCACCGGACGGGACGTTTTAGAGATGCTGCCGGTCTTCGTCGCCGGCCTGGCGTATATGATGGCGACGCGATGGCGATTGAACCTCCTGGCCATGAAGGATGAAACGGCTTTTTCCCTGGGCGCCTCGCCCGGCCGGGAACGCTTGGCGGTGTTGATCGCGGCTGTGGCCGTCACCGCGATCGGGGTGGCCAAGGCCGGACAAATTGCCTGGGTCGGGCTTATCGTTCCGCACATTTGCCGTCGTCTCGTCGGTTCGGAGACGAGGGTTTTGCTCCCGGCTTCCGTCCTTCTGGGCGGGATCTTCGTCCTTGTTTGCGACGACTTGGCCCGGATCGCCCTCAGCGGGGAGATTCCCCTGGGCATTTTGACTTCGCTTTTGGGGACCATCCTCTTCCTGATCCTGTTGCTCCAAAGAAAAATCCGGGGGATCGGATGATCGAGCTGCGCGGCGTCTGGTTCTCCTACAACGGCCGGGAGGAATCCGTATTACGAGACGTGAACCTGTCTTTCACGCCCGGGACGGTGACCGCGGTCGTTGGCCCGAACGGTTCCGGAAAAACGACTCTCCTGAATCTCCTTCTGGGTTGGAACACCCCCGGGGAAGGGGAGATCAGGATATCGGGACGCTTGATCGGCCGGTTGTCCGGCCGCGAACGCAGCCGGCTGGTGGGCCACGTCGCCCCCGACGAGTCGGCCGTTCTCGAATTGGACGTCCGCGATTATGTCCATCTCGGGCGGGCGCCTTACGTCGGCCTCCTCGGCCGGGCCGACGAGGAAGACGTCCGGGCCGTCACAGACGCGTTGTCCGTCGTCGATTTGGCCTCGAAAGCCGGAAAACCGGTCCGGGCGTTGAGCACGGGAGAGCGGCAATTGGCCTCCATCGCCCGGGCCCTGGCCCAGAATCCCGACTTCCTCCTTCTCGATGAACCGACATCCCATCTGGACCTGGCCAATACCCGCCGCGTCCTCCGCGTCATGCGCCATCTCCGGGATCGGGGGAAAACCATCATCCTGACGACGCACGACCCCAATACCGCGTCCGTGTCGGCCGATAGGATCGTCCTCCTCCACGAAGGCCGGGTGGCGGCGACCGGGACGCCGGCCGAGGTCATCACCGGAAAGAGACTGAGCGACGTCTACGGTGTCGCCATCGACGTCCGGATGATCGATGGTTTCCCGCACGTCCTGGCCCGGCTATAAGAAATAAAAATTTTCAAACAGTGGAATCTCCCTATAGCCGAGAAGGCCTCTCCCGATTAGTTTGACAGGCCGGGGTCAATCGGATATATCTTTTTCTCTGTGCCGAAGGAGTCTCCATGGAGTTCATCGCGAAAGTCGTCGATTTCGTCCTTCATCTGGACACGCATCTGAGTGGGCTGATCCAAACCTACGGGTTCTGGACTTATCTCATCCTCTTCGTCGTGATCTTTTGCGAAACCGGATTGGTGGTCACTCCGTTTCTCCCCGGCGATTCCCTGATCTTCGCCGCGGGGGCGTTTGCCGCTTCGGGCTCGCTCCAAATCGGCTGGCTGTTCCTGATCCTAGCCGCGGCCGCGATCCTGGGCGACACGGTCAATTACTGGATCGGAAAAATCATCGGCCCCAAGGTCTTCACCAAAGAAAAATCCCGGATTTTTCGTAAGGAATACCTCGACCGGACGCACCGATTTTATGAAAAATACGGGGCGGAGACGATCATTCTGGCCCGGTTCGTTCCGATCATCCGGACGTTCGCGCCGTTCGTGGCCGGGATCGGCCGGATGAGCTACGGAAAATTCCTCAGCTACAATGTCGTCGGGGGAGTGGCCTGGACGGCGCTGTTCAGTTTCGGCGGCTATTTTTTCGGCAATATCCCATTCGTCAAGAAGAACTTTACCCTGGTGATCATCGCCATCATCCTGATTTCGCTCGTGCCGATTCTCTGGGAATTCCTCAGGCATCAAAAACAAAAACGGAAATCGGACAAACGGGCGGCCTAATCGACCGCCATTCCCTTGAACATCTTTTGAAACGGGGCAAAGCCGGAGACCGGTTCGCAGGTCAAATCCGTTCGGAGCGGCGTGATCGAAACGTAATTCCGCTCCGTCGCCCGGATGTCGGTCCCTTCGGCTCCATCGGACGCGGGATTCCCCGTTCCGATCCAGTAATACGACTGGCCGCGCGGGTCTTTTTTTTCAATGACTTCACGCTCATAAAATTTCCGGCCGAGACGGGTGATCCGGACGCCGCGAAGCGGCGGAGCGGGGATGTTGACGTTCAGCGTCACCCCTTCGGGCAGGCCCGCAGCCAGAATCCTTTCGGCGAGGCGGCGGACGACGGAAGCCGCGTGATCCGGAAAGAACCGGCCCGAGGCGTCCGGGACCAGGGAAACGGCGACGGAGGGGACGCCGAAAAACGTCCCCTGGAAGGCGGCCGCGACCGTCCCGGAATAATGGGCATCCAATTGGCCGAGGTTGGGCCCGGGATTCGGGCCGGAAACGAGAAGGTCGGGACAGCGGGGGAGGACCTTGTCCAGGGCGAGATAGACGCAGTCGGCGGGCGTTCCGTCCACGCTCCAGATTCCCGGACCGACCCGGTGGAGACGAAGCGGTTGGCGGAGGGTCAGGGCCAGCGAAGAAGCGCTTCGTTCCCGGTCCGGGGCGACGATCACGGTCCGGCCCAGGGGGCGGAGGCGGCGGAGGAGAATCCGGATACCATCGCGATGGGCCCCGTCGTCGTTACAGAGGAGAATCAGCGGCTTGGCCGCGCGCTCCATGATCGATCCTTTCCTCCGGCCCGCCGTAAGCGGCCGGCCGGTTGAGGGGAGAAGGTCATGGTCGGGACGGGCGGATTCGAACCGCCGA
>CAYSGA010000184.1:0-4705 GCA_964430165.1 uncultured Eubacteriales bacterium | reverse complement strand
TAGCGGGCCGATGGCATTTCCGGTCCTCTTCCTGACGATCGCCCTGGTCGCCGGCATCGCCTCCGCCTCCTCCCTTCCTCTTCCTCCCGTTTCGGCGGCGGCCGGAACGGTCACCCTCCTGGCCGCGGCCTGGATCTTTTTCGGGCGCGGGAAAACGAAGGCCGTGTTTCTGTTTCTTTTGGCCGCGGCCGCCGGTTCGGGCGCAGGTCTGTTATTGACCTTCGAGGCGAGGTACGAAAAAAACGAACTGCGGAACCTTCCAACGGGTACATATCTCGATTTTATGGGAACGGTCTTCCGCTCCCCGGCCCCCGGTCTGGACCGCGACGATCTTTTCCTCCGGGTGGAATCCGTCGGCGTCCGGGGGTCGGACCGGCCGATGCGGGGCCGGCTCCGGGTTTCGGTGAGGCATTCCGAGGCGGGAGCGGATCTCCCCGACCTTCTCGTCGGCGACCGAATCCGTCTTTCGGCCCAGATCGTTCCGCCCTCGGAATACCGTAATTTCGAGGAACCGTTTTCACCGAGGTATTTAAAAACACGAAATTTCCACGTCTTGGGTTCCGTGAAAAGCCCATACCTCGTCGAACGAATCGGAACGAACCGGAGTTTCCTTCACCTCCGGTGGATTTCGAAATTGCGCCGGGCCTGCCTCCGTCGCATCGAACGATCATTCGCCGCCCCCGGCCGCCCGGGGGGGATTTCCCCCGAAGGGGCCATTTTCGAAGCGCTCGTGCTCGGGGAACGATCCCGGATGGATGTCGAAACGACATTGGCTCTCCAAAAAACGGGGTTATACCATCTTTTCGCCATCTCCGGCGCCCATATCGCCATCGTCTCCGCGCTTCTTTTCGTTTTGTTCCGGTTTTTACGGATCGCCGAGCGCCCTTCCTACGCCCTCCTTCTCGTTCTCCTCGTGTTTTACGGACTTCTCGTCGAGGGCCGGGCGTCCGTCGTCCGGGCAGTGATCATGGCCGCCGCCTTCATCATCGGCAAGCTCCTCTGGAAGGACGTCCACCTCCTCAACACGATTTCCATCAGCGCCCTGGCGATCCTGTGCGTCCAGCCTTTCCAATTATTCGACGCGGGATTTCAACTCACCTACGTCGCCACGCTCGGCCTGATTGTCTTTTTCCCGCCGATCCGGTCCGTCCTGCCCAGGCTCCCCCTTAAAATCGAAGAGCTGTTCGCCCTCTCGGTCGCCGCCCAAATCGCCGTCATTCCGATCATCGCGGTGACGTTCCATCGGGTGATTTTCTCGGGATTAATTCTCAATTTAATCGGTATTCCCCTGGTAACCGTCGTGATGGCCGCGGGATACGTGTTTCTCCCCCTGGCTTTTGCTTTTCCGTTTTTCGCCGGGACTGCAGCCGAAGGCCTCGCTTTTCTGCTTCGCGTCTTCCTGGCCTCGACCCGGCTCCTGGACGGCCTGCCGTTTCTCTCCAGCCGCGTTCCGACGCCTCCCGGCCCGGTCGTGATCGCGTATTACGCGTTCCTTCTTCTTCTCCTGTTGCCTGTCCGGTTCGCCCGGCCCCGCCGGATCGCGTTTCTCGGCTATGCCGCCGCGTTCGCGGTTCTGGCGACATATCCGTTCTCCCCGGCCGTCAAGGACCTGACCGTCACCATGATCGATGTCGGCCAGGGGGATTCCATCCTGATCGAATTTCCCGGCAAATCAAAAATGCTCGTCGACGGCGGCGGCCTGCCGACCGGGACGTTCGATGTCGGAGAGAACGTCGTTTCGCCCTTTCTTTGGGACAAGGGAATCAAGAGAATCGACCGCCTGGTTTTGACCCATGCGCATCCGGACCACCTGAACGGGCTGGCGGCCGTCGCCCGGAATTTCAGGATCGGGGAATTCTGGGAAGGGACGCCGGCGCCGGAGGATCCGCACTATCGTTCGCTCCGGGATGAACTCCGGGCGGTCGCCGGCCGGCGCATCGTCCGCGGATTCGGCCAACGTGTCGGCGGCGTCGACATCGCCGCTCTCGCGCCCGCCGCTTTCTCCGAAACGGGCTCTCCGGACAACGATTCCTCCCTCGTCTTCCGCCTGACCTACGGCACGACCGCATTTCTTTTGACGGGGGACATCGGCCGGGACATCGAGAAGGAAATCCTGGCCGCCGGCCTCGACGTCCGCGCCCAGATTCTCAAAGCGGCCCACCACGGGAGCGATTCGTCGAGTTCGGAGGAATTTCTGGCGGCCGTTCGTCCGGAATTCATCATCATCTCGACCGGTCGCGGCAATCGGATCGGCCTCCCTCATCCCGGCGTTCTCGCCCGCTACGAAAAATGCGGGGCCCGGATCCTACGCACGGACCTTCAGGGCGCCGTCGAAATCCGCAGCGACGGCCGCCGGCTTTCCGTCCGGACTTCCGAACGATGACCGCCGGCAATTCCGGGGCGCCGTCCTCAAAAGCGGCGGGAACTCTAACATTTGACTTGACTTCCATCGTGCCTTATCATTGACATGGACCCATGAGATTCGGAAAAATCGTCGCGGCGGTCGTCCTTTTGGCGATGGCGGCTTCCGCCTCGGCCCAGGACCTCGCCGCCGCCGCCCGGAAAGAAAAGGAACGCCGGGCCGCTCTCAAGGGTAAAGCCTCGGTCACGGTCACCAATACCGATCTGGCCGAAATGAAAAAGAAGGCCGCCTTCAGCGAGGCCCGAAACGAGGGCCGGGAACAACCGGCCGTCGCCGAAGGCGAGCCGGCGGAACGCGTGAATAGACCGTCGGCCGTGCCCGCCGAACCCTCCGAAGCCCTCATCGTCGATACCGTCGCCGATGTCGAAAACCTCCGGGCCGAACTTCAGGACAAGTACAACCGGGCCAAGGAACACTTGGATTATGTCAACTTGAAGATGCGGGCCCTTCAGCAGCAGTTTTTTTCGTTCAACACGATGGAGTCCAAGGCCAAGGTTCAGCAGGACATCGCCCAAACGAACATGGATATTCAAACGGCCGTGGCCGAGGAAGCCCGCTTGAAAAAAGAACTCGAGGACTTCGCTTCGAAAAACCCCGACCAGTGAGGCCGGCCCCGCCCCTCAGCGGAAATAAATGAAGGAAACCTGAAGGCCGAGTTCGCGCGTGTCTTTGGACGCAGGCCGGATGTTGGACGGGATGAAGGGCGGATTCGCCCCGATGGAAAGGATGAATTCATCCTTGTCCCCCAGCATTTCCTTCTGAATCCGATAGGATTTCTCAAACAGGCTTTCGCCCGGGATGAACTCGTCGAGCGCCAAATCATTGATTTTGAAAATGATTTTTTGATCCTTGACGTCCGCGATATTCGCCGCGCCCTTGATGACCAGAACGGCGTCCCGGCGAGGATTATCGATGATGCATTTCGCTTCCTTGGCCGTCCAGCGCCACTGTTTGAGCGGAGCGTTTTTATCGATCTCGAGGTCGTACCAACCGCTTTCATAGATGACTTCGGGCGTGCCGATCGGCGGAGGAACGACCTTGAGCTTCTCGGAATAGACCTCGCGCGGGGGGTCGCCGCTCCGGTCGAACGGATTGACCAGTCCGACGGAGAAGCGGAGCGTCTCCTCCCCTTTGAACTGCGGATTGAATTCGTCGATGAACTTGGGAATGAAAATCCGGCGGGTCATGGTATACGTCTTGTCTTTCTCCCAGGTTGAAGTGGCCGGAACCGGAGCGTGGTCGTCCTGGAGAATCATGTTGTCGTTGTGCCAGAAATGAACGAACACGTGGTAATCCCGGTCGAATTTCTCGAAATCCTTGCCGGTTTTCCAGGTGTAAGTGACATCGGTAATCAGGTTGTCCGACAGGGGGTTTTCGGCAAACGCGACGTCGAGCGAAACGCCCTTGATCGCGGTTTTCTTGTGGCATCCGCTGAGGACCAGGACCGCCGCGACGGCGATTATCCAAAAGCCGGATTTTCGTTTCATGAAACGCCTCCTTGGAAATGAGATGGACCTCGGTAAATTATAAAGGATTCCGCGCCCCAAGTAAACACGCTGGAGAAGCCGGCGGGCCATTCACGGCCGGAGATATCGGCATTCCGGGCGTTCTGTGATATATTTTGCCGAAATGAGAATCCTTCTTCAGGCTTATTCCCTGATCTCTCGGCCCGTCTGCGCCTGGAAGGCGGCCCGATACCGAAACGGCCGGAAAACGGCCGCGAAAGTTCCCCTTCCGCTCATTTCCGTCGGAAATCTCACCCTGGGAGGGGCGGGGAAGACCCCGCTTATCTGCGAATTGATCGAATATTTTCTCGGCCGGGGATATCGTCCCGCCCTCGTCACCCGCGGTTACCGCGGCTCCTGGGAGCGGCGGGGAGGCGTTCTCTCGGACGGGAGGAATGTCTTCGGCGGCTTCCGGGAAGCCGGCGATGAGCCGGTCCTGGTCGCCCGCCGCTTTCCGGCAGCCGGCGTTTTCGTCGGCCGTCACCGTGTTCCCTCCTGCCTCAAAGCGGAGTCAAGAGGGTTCGATCTCTGCGTTTTGGACGACGCCTTCCAGCATCTCGGCCTCGCCCGGGACCTCGACATCGTCATCCATGATCCGAAATCCCGCGCGCCATTGCGGGAAGGCGAATCGGCCTTGGACCGGGCCGATGTTCTCCTCCTTCCCCGGGGAAGCGGGCCCGGTTCGGCCGAAGCCTATCGACTCCGGTTTCCGCAATTGAAGATATTCGAATATGCCGTGGTTCCCCGCGGACTCGTTTTGGGGAACGGTCCGCCGGCC
>CAYSGA010000183.1:0-4727 GCA_964430165.1 uncultured Eubacteriales bacterium | reverse complement strand
TTATCAAAATCGCTTTTCAAGTGATTAAAAAGCGATAGAAGGATGGCCTGCCCTTCTTCCGGATCTTTCTCTCGGACAGAGATACGGACAAGGTTTGTGTTGCGGAGATTTTCGGCATTGATTTTCGGAAATTTTCGTATATCGATATTCAGCACTGCCGCAATAAGATTATCATAGGATCTCTGGCTGATTTGGCTGGCAATTTGCGCCGGCGAGGCGACAAGGATCTCTTTAAACTCGCCGGATTCGGTTTGGGTGAGGAACTTGCTCGGGACGATGATGGCATCCACTTCCCAGACCTTTGGCAGAAGGAAGCTGTAAACGCCCGCCAATACGGCCAGGACAACCGTTGGGAGGATGATCTGCCAGCGGTGTTTCCAAGCGATATTGACATATTCCATCAAATCGATGCCTTCGAGTTCCATTTCTTCTTGCTGATGCATAAAACAATCCTTTTTTTTACTGAAGCGAGTTTATCACGACAGCGGAATTGAGATCAATATTGCGGTATCTCTCCGATGGTACAATCCAGCTTATATGCGCCATAGCCGTCGATCGGGACACGGCCGACTTTCTGCCAATTACCTTCGGGTAGGAAAGTCGCTATGGCATAGCATTTTTTCGTTTCGGCGCCGGCTTCTAGATCTTCCGAAGAAGCAAAATGAAACGTAAAGCTGTGATACAGATTCGGGTTCGCGGCAGTGATCTGATCGAGAGCGATCTTGGAGGTCTCCAGTAGTTTCACCTTCAGCGGACGGCCCTCAACCCGAAGCCAGTAAAACCGGTTCATCGGAGAAATCCCAACGGTCTCGGTTTTCAACACCTTGATCTTTACGCCCGACGTTGTTGAGACCAGGGCTTCGTCGATCTCGGAGATTGCCGCGGCGGATGCCGTCGGCTCCGACACTTCGCTGCGCTTTCCACAGGCCGCGGAAAGCATGACGCCAATCACAATTCCCCCAATGAAAATCCATCCCCTTTTCATGATCCCCCTCCTTTGGTCCGTCGATCGACAGATCCACGGTTCCCTTTATGACGGCAGAAGAAATATGTCGATCATAAAGCCGAAAAAATAAGCTATGTCGTCGAAGACCCGACGGCAATGATCGTAAAGCCGGCCTTCCGCAGGGGCCCGTAGGCGCTTTGGAGCATGCGCCGGCCGTCCATAATGAGCGGGCGTTTTTTAAGCTTTTTGAGAAGTTCATCCAAGCCGCGGAATTGCGACCAATCCGTGGCGATGATGACCGCGTCCGCGCCGGCGATGGCCTCGGACTCCGCCCCGACATATTTGAGTTTGGGCGACGGCGGAAAGGCCCGCCGGAAGTCTTCCATGGCAGCCGGGTCGTAAATTCGGATATCGCGGACCTTCTTCCCCGCGAGGAAGGGGAGGATCTCGAGGGCGGGAGAATTACGGATGTCGTTCGTGTTCCGCTTGAAGGCCGTGCCGAGGAGGGCAACCCGTTTGTTCGTCCAATCGAAATGAGCCTCGGTCTCGGCCCGGTCGAGAAAGCCCTGGAGCTGGCGGCGGTTTGCGTCGTAGATCTCGTGAACCAGGGAAGCGTTTTTTTCCCGGCCTTGAAGCTGGAAACGCAGGGACCGGGCGTCCTTGATGAAACAGCTCCCTCCCGCGTACAGGCTGTCGTATAGACCCCAGGCGCCGATCCGGGGATCGCTCGAGAGAATTTGCCTGACGTTCTCAAAGTGAATTCCGGGAAACGATTCGCAGGTCCGGCCGATCACGTCGAAACAGACGGCCAGCCGGCTGAAGAGGGTAAAATTGGCCAGCAATTTGCCGGCCGCCGCTTCCTGGGGATTGACTTCGATGTAGCGGACGGAGGGCGAATTCAGGAAACGCTGGTAGATCCGGCGGAGGACCGCAAAATCTTTTTCCTTGGACGCCCCGATCACGACCCGGTCCGGCCGGAGGGCGCCTTTGACGGCTTGCCCTTCGACGAGAAATTCGGGGTTGGAAACGATCCCGACGTTGCGGACCCCGGTGGCGTCGAGAATTTCCCTGGTTTTTTCGATCGTATCGATGGGGACGGTGCTCTTGTTGACGATGACGACGTATTGGCGTTGGGCTCCCCTGTTCCGTCGGCGGAGGGAGGCGGCGATTTTACGGGCGGCTTCCAGATAAAAGGTGAGGTTGCTTTCTCCCGTGTCGCCGATTTCCGGCGTCGGGAGGCATATGAAAACGGCGTCGCAGCGGTCTAAAAAGGCCTCGACCCTGCGGTAATCGGCCGAAAATTCGATCCGGTCACGGTTCCGGACGAGAAGGTCGCCCAAGCCCTCCTCGTAGATGCATGACTCGATGAGGTCCCGATCGCCCGAGCGGAGTTTGCCGATTTTTTGCCGGTCGATGTCATAGGCCAGGGTCGTGTGGCCGCTGTCGGCGGACACGGCGGCCGAGCAGGCGCCGACGAATCCCGCGCCCAGGTACACTACGTTCATCCCGGACACGGAGTTTTCAATTCTCGCTTTTTTCGTCATTTCAGACTCTGAAAAAGGAGCGGAATCACCTTGGCGACTCGCGGAGGCAGGCTACCGCCGTTGCCCGAGGGAAGTCCCGCGGCTGAACAGTAAAAAACCTGTGGAGGAAGGTGGGGCGATGAGGAAAAACCGCCCGCAAACCCGCCCTTCCTATCCCCGCGGAAAGATACTATTAAAAAAGGGGGGGAAATGCAATATACGCTTAAGATTACGGGTAGAGAACTCAATCTGAGGTCGATCCGATATTTCCCAGACCCAGGGACAACTGGAATTGGACGTCCGGAGTCTCCCGAAAGAAAAACGCCCGGACGTTTATTTTAACGTCGATGCATTGATAATGCCAGACGGCGGCCAACCCCGTGTAGAGCACTTTATTTTCGACGAGGTTGTACTCGAATTCGCCGAGGGCTTCCAGCTGGAGCCAGGGAATCTTCGCCCCTCCGCTGAGGCTGATCTGATGGCGTCTAATATCCCCGTAGGCGATGTAGGGATTGATGCTTTTATACCAGGAAACCGAGATATGGGCTTTACCGGATGAATCCGCGAGGCCGGCGGAGGCGCGGACGCTCGAGAGCGCCTTTTTGTAGGTATTATATCCCAGGCTGACGTCCAAACTAGCCCCTGTCACCGGGAAAAAGCGGAGGGTGTTGTTTATTTCAGAGAATCGCGGGATGCTCCCGTCATCAAGCCTGTAGTAGCTCAGCGGGCTGTTTATTGCGTCCAGGTAATAGGTTTGGGCGATATCCCAGGTCAAAACCTCCCGAGGGTAGTCCTCGCCTCTCTTGACCAGAATCTGATTCTGCAAGCCGTAGCTGAGATAGTGATAGTGGAAAAAACGCCCGGTCGTGGTAATGATTCGGTCCGAAGCGACGGTCGGGGTGTCGTACCGATAGGTGATCGTCGGCTGGATGATGTGTTTGAGCCGCGTGGTGGAATCTTTGAATTCGAAAACCCGGTAAAAAACCGGGCCGGTCATGGTCGCCGAGAACGAGCCGTTGCCGCTCAGGAACCCTTGATCGACGACCTTGCGGCTCACGCGATCGAGGCTGTTTCCGTAATAATTGAGGTTTCCGGAAGCGGATAAATCGAAACTGAGCCAGGAGATCTCATTGAAGGGCAGACTGATCTCCGGGGAGAGGGAGAGGACGCTGGATTTGATCTGCGTGCCCGTCTCATACTGACCTGTGTATCCGTACTGCCAATTGTTGTAACCCGCGCTCAGGGAAAAATAGCTCGGCCCCCACAGTTTGCTTTTGGACAGGCTGTAGTTGATTTGAGGCAAGGATTGGCTGATGAGGGCGAATGTCCACTGGGGATACGCCGTTTCAAACCGGCTGAGGCGCAGGCTTAAATTCGAAGCGCCCCAGCTCTTGGTCAGGTAGGCTTGGGAGCCTTTGTTGTAAACGAGGGATCGGGCGAAATTGTTGTCGAACTCGCGCGAGAAAGAGAAGGAATTCTGATAATCGACGCTGGCCACGAAGTTGATGTTCCCGGGGAGAGACTGGTTGTGGCTCCAGCGGAGGAGAATCGCGTCGTCCGGTTTGAGGCCGGCGGCGGGAGCGCGATAAACGAAATAATAGGCGTTAAGCCGGCCGCCCGTTCCGCCCGGGAAGACATACCGGTATTCAAGGCCGCCGCCGGCGCCCTTGGCGGCATAATAATCCAGGGAAAACGTGGCATCCATGTTCCGGGCGATGGCCCAATAGAACTGCTGGGACAGGGTGAAACCCTTTCGTTTCGAATACCCGGCCCGGGGTATCAGGAACCCCGTGGCCCGGTCCTGCCGGAGGGGATATTTCAGGTAAGGGAGATATAAAACAGGAAAACCTTTGATCCGGAAGACGGGATTCCACATTTTAATGTATTCGCCCTGCTTGAAGTCGGCCCGGGACGCGGAGAATTTCCACCGGGGCACGGGTTGAGAGCAGCCGGTGATCGTGCTTTTTCCGAGGCTGAACTCGTCGGGACTGGTGCGTTCGACCTCGGCCGCTTCGTACCGGTACTGGGGCTGGACGAGCCCGACGACGTTTTCCGCCTTGCCGAGGCCCGTGTCCAGATTCAAGGCGAACCGGTCGGCCGTGAAGGCCTCGTTGGGGCGGATCAACGACACGTGGCCGACGGCCAGGGCGTCCTTGGTCTTTTCATCGAAAACGACCTGGTCGGCGCAGAGAATGATCTCGCCGTAATGGATCTCGACATTTCCGGAAGCGACGAACTTGTCGTCGATCCGTTCCTTG